>CAYNHD010000560.1:0-2100 GCA_964396775.1 uncultured Thermoflexus sp.
CTCTAGCTCGGCTGGAGGGGGGATTGAGGGGGGAGGCGTTCACCGAGTGGTCATGACCTCCCCTGGCAACAGGTTGTTCGTGGACTCTAGAGAGGGCCTTCGAGGTCGGGGGCGGAATCATTGAACCACAGGGACGCAGAACAGACTTCCGAAGTCTTCGGAGACTTCGGAAGTCTCCCCTGATCCCCTTTCTGCATCCTCTGCGCCCTTGCGGAGAGGTCTCATTCAGGACACGGAACGCCCCCCATGTTCCTGCGGTATAATGGCCTTCGTCAGCAGCATCCCGCTCGCGCACACAAGGATACCCGCCCGCCATGACCGACACGCTGGACATCGCGGCGGCCCTCGACACCGCCGAAGCCATCGCCCGCCACGCCGGGGCCGTCCTGGTCGAGCACTACCAGCGCCCGCGCGCCGCGCACAGCAAGAGCGCGCTCATTGACCTGGTGACCGAGGCGGACGGCGCTGCGGAGGCGCTGATCGTTGCCGCGCTGCGCGCCGCCTTCCCCGACCACCACATTCACGGCGAAGAGGGCGGCGGCTACGGCCCCGCGCCAGACGAGACGCCCTATCACTGGTACGTAGACCCGCTCGACGGCACGACCAATTTCGCCCACCGCTTCCCCATCTTCTCGGTGAGCCTGGCGCTCTCCGGCCCAGACCTCCAGCCGATCCTGGGCGTGGTGCACGCCCCGCTGCTCGGCGAGACGTACAAGGGCGTGCGCGGCAGCGGCGCGACGCTCAACGGGCAGCGGCTGCGCGTGAGCAGCGTGCCCGATCTGGCTCAAGCCCTGGTCATCACCGGCTTCCCCTACAGTTCGTGGACGGCGGAGGACAACAACAGCGCGCGCTTCGGCCACTTCCTACGGCGGGTGCAGTCGGCGCGCTGCGGCGGGTCGGCGGCGCTCGACCTGTGCTGGGTGGCCGCCGGGCGCTGCGATGTGTACTGGGAAGAGGGGCCGCGCCCCTGGGACGTGCAGGCGGGAATCTTGTTTGTGCACGAGGCCGGGGGTACAGTTAGCGACTACGCGGGTCAGTTGAGCCGGGAGGCGCTGTCCGGTCAGCGCATCCTGGCGACGAACGGCCTGCTGCACGCGCAGGCGTTGGCCGTCCTCCAGCGTGGCGACGGCGCGCCGCGTCCCGCTCCGTCCGCCTGATTCGCGCTCAACGCATGCGGAGGTTCCCATGACCCGGTTCGCCCGCTCGCTCTCCGCTCTACTACTGCTGGCACTGGTCGCGGTCAGTGCGTCCGGCGCCGCCCTGGCCCAGAGCGAGAATCCGCTCTACAGGCCGGTCACGCTGCTCGTGCCGGAGGTGCTGTCCATTCGCCCGCACGACCCGACGGCCTATACGCAGGGCTTGCTGCTGCATGACGGCTACCTTTATGAGAGCACCGGGCGCAGCGGGTTCTCCACGCTGCGCAAGGTAGACCCGCTGAGCGGCGAGGTGTTGCAGCAGATCAGCATCCCGGAGCAGTACTTCGCCGAGGGGCTGGCCCTCGTCGGCGAGCAGTTGATCCAGCTTACCTGGAAGTCGGAAGTGGCCTTCGTCTACGATTGGGAGACGTTCGAGCAGGTAGGGACGTTCGCCTACGAGGGCGAGGGCTGGGGGCTGTGCACGGACGGGGAATACCTTTACATGAGCGACGGCACGCCCTTCCTCGACGTGCGCGAGCCAGAGACATTCGAGCTGATCTTCAGCGGGCTGGTCACCTTGCAGGGGTCTATCGTCGAGCGCATCAACGAGCTAGAGTGCGTCGGCGACCACATCTACGCCAACATCTACCAGACCGACTACATCGTGCAGATTGACAAGCGCAACGGCGTGGTGACGGCAGTCATTGATGCGTCCGGCCTGCTCACCGAGGAGGAGCGCGCCAGGCTGGACGATCAGGAGGTGCTCAACGGCATCGCCTACCTGCCGGAGACGGACACCTTCCTGGTCACCGGCAAGCACTGGCCCTGGATGTTCGAGGTGCGCTTCGTGGAGCCGGAGGCCGAGCCGGAGTAGCCAGCCGGCCCCGACCACGCATCCTAGTGCATGTTGGCGGAAGTCCACCAGTGGCTGTTCGATGGTTTGCCCTACCCTAAATCCCTCCCC
>CAYNHD010000561.1:0-2098 GCA_964396775.1 uncultured Thermoflexus sp.
CGTCAATCGCCTGCGCCATTCACTTCACCGGCAGTCTGCTCGATTACCTGGTGGCCCGGCAGCGCCCGCTGTTGGAGCGCGTGCGCGCGCTGGTGGCGCGCGGGCAGCTTGAGGTGCTCTCCGGCGGCTATTACGAGCCGCTGCTGACCACGCTGCCCGACGCCGACAAGATCGGGCAGATTCACAAGCTGAGCGCGGCGGTCGAGGACGTATTCGGGATGCGGCCACGCGGGATGTGGTTGGCCGAGCGCGTCTGGGAGCCGCACCTGGTGCGCGCCATCGCCGAAGCGGGCATTGACTACGTGATCATTGACGACACGCACTTCGAGGCGGTCGGCTATGACCGCGAGCGCGAGCTATTCGGCTACTTCGTCAGCGAGGAGCAGGGCTACACGGTGCGCGTCTTCCCCACGTTGTCGTACCTGCGCTACGCCATCCCCTGGGATACGGTGCCCAACCTGCTCGCCTGGCTGCGCCGCCAGGCCGACGCCCCGCCGACCGGCCCCGCACCCAAGCTGGCGCTGATGGGCGACGACGGCGAGAAGTTCGGCGTGTGGCCGGGCACCTACGAGCACAACTGGGGCGGCGGGCAGTACATGGCGACGCTCTTCGCCGCGCTGGAACAACACGCGGCCTGGCTGCACACCATCCGCCCGATGGACTACATCGCGCAGTTCCCCGCGCTGGGCCGCGTCTACCTGCCCACCGCCAGTTACTTCGAGATGGGGCAGTGGGCGCTGCCCCCGGCCCGCTTCCGCGAGTTGAAGGGGATCAAGGCAGAGATGGAGGCAGCGGGCCGTCAGGATGTGCTGCGCTACCTGCGCGGCAGCGTGTGGCGCAACTTTATGGTCAAGTACGATGAGGTCAACCACATGCACAAGCGCATGTTGGTGGTCGCCGAGAAGGTGCACGCCATGCCGGAGGGAGCGGACAAGGCCCGCGCGCTCGACCTGTTGTGGCGCGCCCAGGCCAACGACGCCTACTGGCACGGGCTGTTCGGCGGCGTGTACCTGTTCAACTTCCGCGTGGCCAACTACGCCAACCTGATCGAGGCGGAGGCGCTGGCCGAAGGCGAAGACGCCCCGCTGACCGTCCGCCGGTTCGACTTCGACAAGGACGGCGCGGAGGAGATCGTCCTGAGCGGCGCGCCGTTCAACGCCCTCTGGAAGCCGGACGCGGGCGGGGCCATGCTGGAACTGGACACCCAGCCAGGGCGCTACAACCTGCTCAACATCATGACCCGCCGCGAGGAGGGCTACCACGAGGAGATTCGCCAGGCGGCGGCGCGGGGGAAGTTATTCACGCCGGAGATGGCCGCGCAGGGCGTCCCCTTTGACGAGCGCGAGATGGTGCGCGTCAAAGAAGCGGGCATCGAGCGCCACCTGATCTACGACTGGCACCGGCGCGCTGCGTTTGTGGATCACTTCCTGCGCGAGGATGTAGACCTGCCGGCCTTCGCCCGCGCCTTCTACGGCGAGCAGGGCGATTTCGTCACCCAGCCCTACGCGGCGGACGTGCGCCAGAGCAGCAGCGAGGTGACCGTGACGCTGCGCCGCGAGGGGCGCGTCTGGGCGGGCGCTCACCACCGCCCGCTGCGCGTTGAAAAGGCGTTCACCTTCCGGCACGGGCAGGGACGCTACACCTGCGCCTACGCTGTCACCAATCTGGCTGACGCGCCGGTGGATGTGCGTTTTGCGGTGGAACTGGTGTCCGGCTTCGACGGTGGGCAGGACCCACGTTATGCCGCGCTGACCGTGAACGGCGACGACCATCCGGCGCGGCTGGCCGACTGGCTGGAGCACGCGGGCGTCACGGCGCACACGACCACCAGCCTGCTGCGCGGGCTGGCCCTGACGACCGAGGTCGAGCACCCGTGCACGCTGTGGACGTTCCCGCTGGAGACGGTGACGATGAGCGAGGCGGGCTACGAGCGCGGCTACCAGGGGAGCGTGTATCTGCACATCTGGCCACTGCACCTGGCGGCGGGCGAGTCGTGGCGGGGGTGGCTGGCGCAGGAGGTGCGCGTGGAGACGCCGTGAGTGCGGGGCAGGGGTGAGGTTCCGTAGGGGCGTATGGCAATACGCCCCCGCCAGACTTC
>CAYNHD010000562.1:0-2073 GCA_964396775.1 uncultured Thermoflexus sp.
TCGCCCATCAGTGAGTGAGCACTCCCTCAGATGCATTTGACCCTGGCCCAACCTGCATAGCACAACCGGCAAGCGTGGCACGCTCTTAGCTTCCAGTATATCCGAGAACTTTTTTGTTACAACAACCGGTAGTTGTCGGGTGCGTACAAGGATTGCTAGTGACTCGTCTGGCGGCAGGCGGAGGGATAAGGATATACCGGGGCGTGTGCAATGCGTCCCCGCCAGACTTCCGAAGTTCTCGGAGACTTTGGCAGTCTATTCAGGGGCCGGGCGCAGCAGAGCAGCGGCCCGTCCTGAGAAGCCGTCCGAGAATCTCACCCCCCACCCCCTCTCCGTTTACGGAGAGGGGGAGTAAACGCAGGGGCAAATCCTCTCTGCGCGTGTGATACTGTTGGCGAACTAAGCACGCGCTGGTTTCGTAGGGGCGTATGGCAATACGCCCCTACGGAGGCATTTCGCCAACAGTATTGCGTGTGGAGAAGGGATTTGGGGATGAGGCAAACTCGCCAGTCAGGGCTTCTCAAACGTCTCTGACCGCGCGCTCAGTTGGCTGTGCCGGAGGCGGGGCGCTCGTCTGGCGAAACCCATACTGTGACGCGGAAAGGCTGCGGCTCGGTGGTGATCGCCGTGCCGTCGGCGAGCGTGACGACGGCGTGCACGGTGTGCTCGCCCGGTTGCAGCGCCCACCAGTGGTCGAAGGGCGCTTGGCTGGCGGTGGCCAGCAGCGCATCATCCAGCCAGTAGCTCACCTGGCTGGTGTCGTCCGGTGCGCTGACGGCCAGGCGGATGCGCTGCAGGTCGGCGGGCAGCAGCGGCGTGAGCCGGAAGACGGTGTACGGGTCGGGCGAGAGCAGCCGCACGCGCAGATCGCGCTCGCCGACGCGCTGCGCGCCCACCGGCGGCTGAGGGATTCCCCGGCGCTGCGCCCAGTCGCGCGCTTCGGGCGGCAGCACCAGGTACACGCGCTCCTCGCGCTCCTCCGGCGGCGTAGATTCGTCGGCCAGCAGGCCCGTGCGCCGGTCGAGCACGAAGGGCTGGTACAGCGTGTCGTGGGTTGTGGGGGCGGTGCCCTCAATGAACCATTCCCAGCGCGTGCGCGGGCAGTAGGCAGTGGGCAGCAGCCCGGACGTGGCGCACACTTCCGCGCGCACCAGCCCGGCAGGGAGGGGGAACTCCTGTTTGGGCTGGCCGCGCAGCACCTGGCGAATGAACTCATGCCAGATGGGGCCGGCCCCGCTGATGCCGCTCACCTCGACCATCGGCGTGTTGTCGGCGTTGCCCACCCACACGCCGACGACCAGGTTGGGCGTGTAGCCGACCGTCCAGTTGTCGCGGAAGTCGGTCGTGGTGCCGGTCTTGGCGGCGGCGGGCCGGCCTATGTTGAGCGGGCTGGCCGGGCCGAAGGAGGGGATGCGCGCCTGGTTGTCGCTGAGGATGTCGGTGATCAGGTAGGTCACGCGCGGGTCGAGCACCGCGTCACGCTGGGCGGGCGGCGTCCACTCGTACAGGACATGACCGGCGCGGTCGCGCACTTCGAGCAACAGCGCCGGCTCCACCCGGAAGCCGCCGTTGGCCAGCGCGCCGTAAGCGGCGGTGAGATCGAGCAGGCGCACCTCGCCGCCGCCCAGCGTCAGCGACAGGTCGAAGCGGCTGGCGTCGGCCAGCGTGCCAACGCCCAGCCGGGTCAGCAGGCGGATCAGCGCGTCCACGCCAATGTGATCCAGAGCAACGACGGCGGGGATGTTGTAGGAAGAGGCCAGCGCCTCGCGGACGAGCACTGGCCCGTGCTCCACCAGCCCGAAGTTGGCCGGGGAGTAGCTCTCCAGGCGGCGTGTGACGAAGGGCGTGCTGATGTCGAGGATCATCGTCGCGGGAGTCCAGGGATCGGCCCGCTGCGGGTCGAACGCCGCCGCATAGGTGAACGGTTTGAGCGCCGACCCCGGTTGGCGCGGGGCCAGCGCCGCGTTGACCGCGCCATCAATGCGCTCGTTGAAGTAGTCGGGGCTGCCAAGCAGGGCCAATACCTGGCCCGTGTGCGGATCGAGGGCGACCAGCGCGGCGTTCTGCGCGTTG
>CAYNHD010000563.1:0-2050 GCA_964396775.1 uncultured Thermoflexus sp.
GAGCGCGAAGTGACCAACGCTGCCGCCGTCGTGCTGCGCGCCGAGACCGGCGAAATCCTGGCGATGGTCGGCAGCGTGGACTTCTGGAACGAGGGCATCCAGGGCAGCTACAACACGGCGCTGGCCCAGCGCCAGCCGGGATCGGCCTTCAAGCCGATTGTCTACACCGCCGCCTTCTTGCAAGGCCCGCTGCCCGGCTACCCCAACGGCATCACTGCCGCGACGATGACCTACGATGTGGCCATCGAGTTCGACAACGGCGGGCAGCCCTATACACCGGTGAACATTGACCGCCAGTATCACGGCCCGGTCAGCGTGCGCTCGGCGCTGGCGAACTCGTACAACGTGCCGCCGGTGCAGCTTGTCAACCTGATCGGCCTCGGCCCGGTGATTCGCACGGCGCACCGCCTGGGCATCAACTCGCTCAACCAGGCCGATGGCTATGGCCTGGCGCTGGCATTGGGCAGCGGCGAAGTGTCGCTGCTCGACCTGACCTACGCCTTCAGCGTGTTCAACGGCGGCACGATGGTGGGGATGCCGGTGCACAAAGATCAGAACATCCCCGGCTTTCGCACGCTCAACCCGGTGGCCGTGCTGCGCATCGAGGACGCGGACGGGCGCGTGCTGTGGCAGTATGGCGAGGAGACGCACACGTTCCAGCGCCGCCTGATCCTGGAGCCGGCCCTGGCCTACATCATGACCGACATCCTGGCCGACAGCGCGGCGCGCGCCCCGGCCTTTGGGCGCGGCGCGCCGCTGGAACTGTCACGGCCCGCCGCCGTCAAGACCGGCACGACCAACGACAACCGCGATAGCTGGACGGTCGGCTACACGCCGCAGATCGTGACCGGCGTATGGGTCGGCAACAACAACAATCACGGCATGACCGACGTGACCGGCACGACCGGCGCCGCGCCCATCTGGTACGCGATCATGGAGTACCTGCACGCGCGCGACGCCCTGCCTCCCCGCGAATGGGAGCGCCCGCCCACCGTCGTCGAGCGTGTGGTGTGCGAGGTCTCCGGCCTGCTACCAACGCGCTACTGCCCGCAGACCCGCGAGCTATTCTACGTAGACCCGCAGCGCGGCATTGACACGCAGCCGACCCGGGCGGATACCTACTGGAACAACTACCGCGTCAACGTGTGCACAGGGCTGCTGGCGAACGCTTCCTCTCCGGCGGGCTGCGTGGAGGATGTGGTCTACTTCGACTATCCGCAGGCCACGCGCGCCTGGGCGCGCGAGACGGGGCAGCGCTTCCCGCCGACCGAGTACGACCCGGTGGACACGGCCTCGCCCTCCAGCCCGGTGGCCATCGTCTCGCCGCCGTTCCTGGCGCGCGTGGCCGGTGCGGTCGGGGTGCGCGGCAACGTCACCGATGAGGGCTTCGCCTACTTCCGCCTCGATTACGGGGCCGGGCCGCAGCCGGATGTCTGGCTGCAGATCGGCGAGGAGCAGACCACGCCGGGGCACGACATTGCCCTGGGCACCTGGGACACGACCGGACTCAGCGACGGCGCGGTGTATACGCTGCGCCTGACGATGGTGCGCGCGGATAACAGCCTGGAACGGGCCTACGTCTCGGTGACGGTGGACAACCAGCCGCCCCAGGTGGCCCTGGCTGAGCCTGCGCCAGGCGACCGTTTCACGGCGGGCGACGACCTCTACGTGCCGCTGCGAGCCGAGCCGGACGACAACGTGCAGATGGCCTACGTGGAGTTCTACAAAGACGGTGAACTCATCGCCACCAGCGAGGAATGGCCGTACACGGCGCGCTGGATGCTCGGCGAGCCGGGCGAGCACACCTTCTGGGCGGTGGCCTACGACGCAGCGGACAACCGCGCCGAGTCCGGGCGGGTGACGGTGACCGTCGCGCCGTAGGGAGGCTCGTCTGCGCTGGATGGGAGGCTTCTCAGGGACGCATCTCGCGTTGTTGCTGGCGGCAAAATGCTTTCGTAGGGGCGTATTGCAATACGCCCCTACGAATCTCACCACCGGGTAGTGGTGAAGTTTTGACTGATAAAGCATGAAAAGGTAAACCAGGATGAAC
>CAYNHD010000564.1:0-2033 GCA_964396775.1 uncultured Thermoflexus sp.
CGGGGGAGCGGCTGCGTCCAGACTTCCGAAGTTTCGCAAACTTCGGAAGTCTAGTCCGGGGCCGGACGCAGCCGGGCAGCGCCCCTCCCTGACCTGACAGGTCTCCCGCACATCCTAAACAAGCGCCCTATTGATTCGCTCACGGTAGTATCTTACAATCGAATAACAGGCCTGTGACAATAGGTAAGACTAAGCGAGGAACGCTATGCCTCGACTTCTGGTACGTTCCCTATCGTCCGTTGCCGTTGTCTTGCTTGTTCTGTCTTCGGGCAATGTCCCCCCAGTGCGCTCACAAGGAGAAGAAGCCACGCCGATCACCATCGGCGAGAACAAGATCGGCGAGGTGACCGGGGCGGATCAAGCGCCGAGCTACGTGGTAACCGTCCTCGCGCCCCAGTCCCTCGTCATTCAGGTGCTGGCCGTGACGCAGGGGTTCGCCCCGTCCCTGCGTGTCTTCGATCCCTCTGGCATGGTGATCCGGGCGGTAGCCAATCCTCGCTTTGAGGCGACGGTACGGGTGGAGTCGCTGGAAGTGGGTGCCGGGCTGTACCGGATCGAAGTGCAGAGCGCCAACGGCCAGGCGGGGCAGTTCGTCATTGGCGTGCAGGCAGGCGCGGCGCTCCCCCCTCCGCTTGCGCTGTCCCTGGGGCAAACAGTGACCGGCGAGGCGCGCAGTGAGGCGCAACTTCAGCGTTACTCCTTCACCGGCGCGGAGGCAGAGGCGCTGCTGTTGTATGTGAACAGCGTGCTGCCTGGCGCTGCGCCCCTGGTGTTCTTGAAGGATGCTGATACGCTGGAGACGCTGGCCTTCACCAGCGCACGGCTGGCCGGCGTGGGCTACCGCGTCCCGGCGGGTCTCTTCCGCTACCTGGTCGAAGTCGTGCACAGCGGCTCGCCGGTGGCCGAGGCATACACCGTCTGCCTGGAGTACGAGGACGGCAGCGGGCCGCGCTGCGGGGTGAGTACTGTAGCGGCGGCCACCCCCGTGCCGACGCCGACTGCTGCCACCTTCGTCCCGCCCCCGACCTTCACCCCACAACCTTTGCCAACGCTGCCCCCAACCGGCCCTTGCGTGGTCGCCTCGCTGAGCGGCGGGGCGGTGAATGTGCGCAGCGGGCCGGGCACGGAGTACGCCGTGCTATCGCAGTTGTCGGGGAGTGCGCTGGCGGCGGTGATCGGACGGCTGCCGGACGGCTCATGGTTCCAGGTGGATGTCAATGGCGTCGTGGGCTGGATTGCGGCGAGTGTGATCCGGGTCGGCGGGCAGTGCGGCGGCGTGCCAGCCGTGGTGCCGACGGCAGTGCCAACCGCCACCCAGCCCTGGACGGCCACGCCTACGCCGACGGACATACCCACCGCGATCCCGACCCTGAACTTCTCTCTACCACCGAACTATGGGTCTACCAGCCTGACCTCTGGCTTCGTGCCCGATCCGTTCACCATCGGCATGACGAGCGGCGGCCCGGTGGATGTGGCGTATCTCGGCGGGGGATGTTCGGGCTTCGTGACCTCCGCGCCCGATTTCTCGCTGAACTACACGTCTGGCGCTTTCCCCACCCTGCGCTTCTACTTCATCGGGAGCGGCGACACAACGCTGGTGATCAACACGCCGGGCGGCAGCTACGTCTGTGTGGACGATTCCTTCGGGACGCTCAACCCCACGGTGGACTTCAACAGCCCGGCGGCGGGGCGTTACGATGTCTGGGTGGGCAGTTATGCGGAGGGGGTGTCTGTCTCTGGCACGCTTTACGTGACGGAGAACACAGGCAATCACCCGTAGGGGCTGATCCAGGATTGTCAGCGACGCCCCTGGCAGCGGCGCATAGACCTCACCCCCTGGCCTCCTGCGCCGAACGGGGGTGAGGGTGTAGGGGCGTTCCCGATGCGCCCCAGTGCTGTGTGGGGGGAGGTCGTAGGGGCGTATGGCCATACGCCCCTACGGGGGAGCGGCTGCGTCCAGACTTCCGAAGTTTCGCAAACTTCGGAAGTCTAGTACATCAGGGCGGAAATAGGCGCGCGGTTTGGCCTGATTG
>CAYNHD010000565.1:0-2028 GCA_964396775.1 uncultured Thermoflexus sp.
GTGCTGGGGATTTTCAGCCTGATCATTTTGGGGACTTTCATTCTGATCTTGACATCTCACGACCACCAGGATCGAGGAGGCGGTCGACTAGATCACGCGCATGGCCATCTGCGGGTTGAGCAGGTAGGGCGGCAGATAGGCCGGGATGTTGCTGAAGGGCAGCACTTCCGGCTTCAGATCAATGCCCAGGGCGCTGCTCATGAATGCGCGCCGCTGCTGAATGCGTCCCCACGCCCCTGGGTACTTCTGCGCGAACTCTGCGCGCAGGGCCTCGTCGGCCAGCGCGATCCCGTCCTCGATATTCGTAGTGAAGTAGGGCGTGCCCGTCGCCGGGATCACATCTACCTGCAAAGCCATGCCTGACTGCAACGCGATGTCAGAACCAGCATAAATGGGCGAATGTACCCATTCGTCCAGATGGATCAGGTGGCCGGGGTTGAGCGCGATGCCGAAGAAGGGATCGCCCAGCCGTTGGTGGATGATGTCATACAACTCGCCACCCTTCACGCCGATCCCCACATGCTCGTACCAGGCGGTAATAGCGCCGAAGTAAGGGGCGACCAGTTTTTCCACATAGTCCTGGATGCCAGCGGGCAGCTCGCTCGCCTCGCGCACGACGAACCCGGCGCGGGAGCTAAGCCCACCCCACAACCCCAGTGCCGTCGTGAACGGCTCGCCATGCCCGATGACGCGCATCGAGGGGCTGGGCAGGCCGCATTTGGCGCGCGGGCCGCTGGACAGCATGACGTGGGCCGATAGGGGGATTCCGTTCAGGCCCATCAACTGCACCGCTTCGAACTCGGTCATGCCCGGCTTGAGGCCGAAGATGACGTTGCGCAGCGCCTGCGAGGCAAATGTGGCGCGAAACTCGAACACCGCGAGCTGATCCACGTCGTTGATCGCGCGCAGCCCGTCCACCGGGTTCATGAACAGGGGCGTGGCATTGGTGACTGCCTCCGGGTCGCCCGTGATCTCGCGCAGCGCGTCGGCGATGTAGGACGGAATCTCCAGACACGTCTGGGGCGTGTCCGACTCGCGCCCGTCGAAGTACTTCCACCCCACGATCCCCACACGGCTGCCGCGCCGAAGGCCTTCATCGCGCAGAATCTGCTCCAGGCGCGGGCTGCGGTCGCGCGGCTGAGCCAGCAGGCTGAAGCTCTGGTACAGCACGCGCCTGGCTGGCAGCGGGCATAGTTCAGCGTAGCCCCAGCCCTCATTGCCGATCAGCAGCGCGGGCTGTTGTTCACCGGTGACGATCAGCAGGGCTTCCTCGAAGCGGGGGTCATAGCCGGTAAGGTAGGCTATGTTGGCGAAATGCTCGCGGTCGCCATAGACGACCAGGGCATCCAGGCCAGCGGCCTGGGCGAGGTTCCAGGCCGCTTTGAGGCGTGCGGCGTAGGTGGAAGCCGGAACGGACGGTTCAACGGTGGGCAGGCCGAAATCCGGCAGCGTAAGGGGGGCGAGTTCAACGGTGCTCATCATGCAATCCTCTCTAAATGAAGCCAGCCAGGGCAGACGCCCTGTAACCGGCGAGCGCACTCATTCAGGTCGGCAGGAGAGTCTTCAGCGCAGCGCCCGGACGCTTTTTCGCTCGACAAGGGTCGGATAGAGCACCCGCTGATGGCGGGGCGCCTCCGGGTTCTGGATGATCTCCAGCAAGTACTCGACGCTCTGCTTCCCTAGCTCGTCATAGTCCTCTCTGATCGTGGTCAGGGGAGGGTGGAAGTAGGCCCCTTCGGGCATATCATCAAAGCCCACGATGGAAATGTCATCGGGGACGCGCAGCCCGCGCTCTTGCAGCGCGGCCATCGCGCCCAGCGCCATCTGGTCGTTGCCGCAGAAGACCGCGCTGAACGGCGCGCCGCTGTCGAGAAGCTGCTGCATGGCCTTGTAGCCGCTGGCTGGCGTCCAGTCGCCTTCCAGACTCATGCCGGGCGTCAGCCCGTTGACGCGCAGCGTATCAAGCCAGGCTTTGTGCCGTGCCTGCGACGAATGCCAGCGGAACGGCCCGCTGATCTCAGCGATGGC
>CAYNHD010000566.1:0-2020 GCA_964396775.1 uncultured Thermoflexus sp.
TCCCCTTTCCCTGCGTGCGGGGAAAGGGGCTGGATAGGGGTTGAAAGTGCATAACACGCTCTGGATGCGCTTGCCCTGACCCAGCGGGCATCGCATTGGGGCGAGCACATGCCACCTGGTATAATCGCGCCCGTTTGCCGGTGCAGTCCCCTTTGCGACGAGAAGGAATACGCGCATGACACACGCTCTGATTACCGGTGGTGCCGGGTTCATCGGCAGCCATCTGGCCGAATACCTGCTGGCGCGCGGCGAGCAGGTCACCATCATTGACAATCTCTCCACCGGGCGCTTCGAGAACATCGCCCACCTGGAAAAGACGCCAGGCTTCCGCTACGCCATCGAGGACATCCGTCACGCCGCCGTGATGGATCGCCTGGTCAGCGAGTGCGACGTGATCTACCACCTGGCGGCGGCGGTCGGCGTGTTCTCGATTGTGCACAGCCCGATTGACACGTTGGAGATCAACGTCGGCGGGACGGAGATCGTGCTCCAGACGGCCCGCCGCTACCGGCGGCCTGTGCTGATCGCCTCGACTTCGGAAGTCTACGGCAAGGGCGTCAAGGTGCCCTTCAGCGAGGACGACGACCGCATCCTCGGCCCGACGACCAAGAGCCGCTGGAGCTACGCCGCGTCCAAGGCGCTTGACGAGTTCCTGGGGCTGGCCTACCACAAAGCGACCGGGCTGCCGGTGATCATCGTCCGCCTGTTCAACACAGTGGGGCCGCGCCAGGTGGGGAACTACGGCATGGTCGTGCCGCGCTTCGTGCAGTGGGCGCTGGCCGGCGAGCCGATCCAGGTCTACGGCGACGGCACGCAGTCACGCTGCTTCGCCAACGTGCACGACGTGGTAGACGCCATCGCCCGCCTGACGGACGCTAACGGCACCTCCGGCGAAGTGTTCAACGTCGGCAGCAACGAAGAAGTGACCATCGCTGAGCTAGCCGAGCGCGTCAAGGCGCGCACCGGCAGCGCGTCGGAGATCGTGCGGGTGCCCTACGACCAGGCGTATGAGGTCGGCTTTGAGGATATGCGCCGCCGCGTGCCGGACATCAGCAAGATCAACCGCGCCATCGGCTGGGCACCGTCTACGCCGCTCGTCACGACCATTGACCAGATCATCGGCCATTTCCGGGCGCGCCACAGTTAGGAGTCCAAAGAGAGCTTCTCAATCCGCAATTCGCAATCCGCAATCCGCAATTCGCAATCCTAAGAGGCTGCCACAGGGGGTAAATAGATACGCATCCCGTCCGCTTCGTCGCGGATGAGCGCCGCTGGATCGTAGCGGCGGGCGATGATCGCCATCCACAGGTCGCCCCCCGCACCGGACGCATTGACGACGACCGCCAGCGCGACCCACGAGGCCAATCCCGTCGGCAGGAACGGCAGGACGGCCAGGCCCGCCAGGGTGATGACCACCAGCGGGGCCAGCAGCACGCGCAGATACTCGTCGCGGCGGAAGTAGGCGCTGTCTGCTGTCGTGTACAGCGCGTACCACTTCAGGCCATAGCGTGGCGAGTGCCCGCAGCGCCGGACCATCCACCCGTGCACCGCCTCGTGCAGCGGCAGCACAGCCAGCACCAGCGCGTAACCGAGGAGACGCGGCACGCCATCCGGCAGCGCGCCGATCACCAGAGGCGCGCCGGCAGCATGGTAGGCGGCCAGCGCGCCGAACAGCAGCCCTCCACTGATGAGCAGCGCCGCCAGCGTCAGGGCCAGCAGCGGAGGCCAGGCGCTCCACTGACTGACGCGCGCCGCGTATACCTCGCGGTAGTCGGGCGGTAGCGCAGTGATCGGGCCAGTGGGCAGCGGCATGGTGGTCAGCTTCCAGCGGTCAGCGGTCAGCAATCAGCAAGAGCGGTTGGGCCGTAACATAACAAGAGCCGGGCGGCTCGCCTAGCAGCGAGGCTTCCCGGCTCCATTGTAGGCGCTGCCGCGTGCGGGTGGCAAGCGTTTCTGGTGCAGGGGGCATCTCACGATGGGGGCGAAATGCTTGAACCGCAGAGACGCAGAGGACGCGGAG
>CAYNHD010000567.1:0-2017 GCA_964396775.1 uncultured Thermoflexus sp.
TGGGCGCGGTGCTGATCGGCTCGTTCCTCTGGTCGTGGACCGCCGTCAACTGGCTGAGCATCGCCCGCCACACCCACGCCCGCCGCGCGCAGGTCGGGCACTCGCTCGACGAGACGTTTCGCGTGCATAATACGGCCCTGCTGCCCAAGCTCTGGCTGGAAATCCGCGACCACTCCACCCTGCCCGGCCACAACGCCAGCCATGTCGTGCCCACGCTACTGCCACGCGGACGCTTCGGCTGGGAGACGCGCACGATCTGCACGCGACGCGGGGAGTTCATCCTGGGGCCGCTGACCGTCCTCAGCGGCGATCCGTTCGGCCTGTTCCAGTTCCCGCGCAAGTTCCCGGCCCAGTCTTCGATCATCGTCTACCCGCCGACCGTGCCCATTCACAACTTCGCCGCGCCAGTCGGCCCGCTCTCCGGTGGAGAGGCCGTGCGCCGCCGCGCCCACTTCATCACCACCAACGCGGCGGGCGTGCGCGACTACCAGCCGGGCGACAGCTTCAACCGCATTCACTGGCGCAGCACCGCCCGCCGCGAGAGAACGATGGTCAAGGAGTTCGAGCTGGACCCGCTGGCCGATGTGTGGATTTTTCTCGACCTGTCGCGCGCCTCGCTGGTGGAGCGACCCAACGGGGCCACACCCTACACGCCGCTCACCCGCCTGCCACCTTCGACGGAGGAGTATGGCGTGACGATTGCCGCGTCGCTGGCCCAGTATTTCGTGGGCAAGGGGCGCGCGCTCGGCTTCGTGACTTATGGCCCGTATCGTGACATCGTGCAGCCCGATCGCGGCCCGCGCCAGCTCACGCGCATTCTGGAGATTCTGGCGACGGCGCGCAGCGCGACCGAACTCTCGCTGGCGCAGATGCTCTCGCTGGAGACCGTGCACCTGAGTCGCGGCACAACTGCCGTGCTCATCACCGCCGCGCAGGACGAACGGTGGATCGCCGCGGCGCACACGCTGGCCCGGCGCGGCACGCGCATCATCGCCGTCATGCTGGACGCGCACAGCTTCGGCGCGCCCGTGCCGCGTATACACGAGATGCAGCGCATGGCCGAGGCCGCCGGCCTCGTCGTCTACACCGTCCGCCAGGACGATGATCTCACCGGGGCGCTCAGCTATCGCGGTGGGCTGCGCGCACCGGCAGTCTGAGCGGTTTCGCAGCAAGGGATGAGCCTGTGAACGAACGCGGTTCCGACGCGCGGCGGCAGCGCCGCTTCCTGTATCTGGCGGTGTTCATGGGCGGCGTAACGACGCTCGCCGTTGAGATTTCGGCGGCGCGCCTGCTGGGGAGTATCTTCGGCACCAGCAACATCGTCTGGGCCAACATCATCGGCCTGATCCTGATCTACCTCACCGCCGGCTACTTCATCGGCGGGCGCGTCGCCGACCGCTGGCCGACCTTCACCATGTTCTACACCGTGCTCACCTGGGCGGCCTTCTTCTCCGGGCTGATCCCGCTGGCGGCGCACCCTGTGCTGCGCCTGGCCGCCGAAGCCGTGCGGGACTTCGACGCCGCCGTGACCGTCGGCTCCTTCATCAGCGTGCTGGTGCTCTTCGCCGTGCCGGTGACGCTGCTCGGCTTCACCTCGCCCTTCGCGCTGCGCCTGGCCCTCTCGACGGTGGACGATGCGGGGCGCACCGCCGGGCAGATGTATGCCATCTCCACGCTGGGCAGCATCATCGGCAACTTCACGCCCGTGCTGTTGCTCATCCCACAGATCGGCACCGCGCGCACGTTCCTGGCCTTCGCCGGGCTGCTGATGGCCGTCGGGCTGATCGGGCTGGCCATGCATGATCGCCGCGCCGCGCTCAAGCTGCTGTGGATGCCGGCCCTGCTGCTCGCCCTGGCCGTGATTGCCCTGCGCGGGCCGCTGCGCCCGCCGCCCTCCGGCATGGCCCTGCTCTACGAAGATGAGTCCGCCTACAACCTGATCCAGGTCGTGGAGGACGAGGACGGCTACCGTTACCTGCTGCTCAACGAGGGCCAGGGCATCCACTCACAGTGGCAC
>CAYNHD010000568.1:0-2009 GCA_964396775.1 uncultured Thermoflexus sp.
CCTCCACCCCCACCCAAAACCCCCCCCCGCGTGGGGGTTGGTACTCCAACAGCTGTCCTTTCTCCCTCCCCGCGCGTGGGGGGGACGGGCCGGGGATGGGGATAAAGACACCTCTCAAACGGCCTCTGACAACTGATCACCGATCACTCCCTTTTTTGACGCCCGCCGCGTTTGGTGTTATCCTGCCCGGCAGTGCATTACCAATCGCATAGTCCCGTCGTGGTAGAGGTGCTCAACGCCCCGGATGGCGGAGCGTAAAGGCGAAGCTGGTGCGAGTCCAGCGCTGTCCCGCAACTGTAACCTGGTCGCATGATTGGCCATGCGCCAGGGAGTCAGGTCGCCCGCCTCTACCCGCTTTCATCGTCTCGCGGAGGGAGATGGAAGTACGGCGTCCGCCTTCCTGCTGTGAACCGGCCCCGCCGCGCTCACAGCGAGCGCACGCAGCCAACGCCCGACCTTCGCATCGGGCGTTTTTGTTGTGGCACTGCCCGCCGGCAGCGGGCAAGGGGGTGCTCCGGCTGTATCTTCCGTGTGCCATCCGCGCGACGATCGGGCCATGCGCGCAAACGCGGTTTTTGTGTCGCAGAGTGTCATCGTCGAGAGGAGCACGTGCCATGAGTTCACGCCTGATTCTGAGCGTTCTGTTGATCCTGGGCCTGACCGCTGCCATTGCGCCGGTCGCCGCTCAGGAGCCGCCGACCAACATCACCGCCGGCTGCGCCGAGAGCTACGATCCCGCCGCCGACTACTTTCCGCAGAAGGCCGCTGTCGAGTACGCTGAGAACTTCTCCGTCGAGTATTTCGCCAACTACAAGCTGGTCACCGTCAACGAGACGTGGCGCGGCTCCGAGCCGGTGCGCTACGTCCTGGTGCAGTGCGGCACGCCCACGCCGGACGGCGTGGACGCCGACGCGGTGATCGAGGTGCCGGCTACGTCGCTGGTGACAATGGCCACCACCTACCTGCCGTTCGTCGTCGAGTTGGGTCTGCTCGATCATCTGGTGGGCCATGACGAGTTCGATTACGTGACCACGCCCGACGTGCGCGCCCTGATTGACGCGGGTGAACTGGTCGAGGTGGGCGAGGGAGCGGGCGTCAGCGTGGAGACGGTGCTCGACCTGGAGCCAAGCCTGATCCTCACCTCCGGCTCTGACCAGACCGCGTACAACGCGCACCCGGCTCTGATCGCCGCTGGGCTGCCAGTGGTGCTGACGGGTGACCTGATGGAAAAGACGCCACTGGGCCGCGCCGAATGGGTCAAGTTCGTTGCCCTGTTCTACAACGCCGAGGAAAAGGCCGAAGGAGTGTTCGGCAACATCGTTGAGGACTATCAGGCGCTGGCGTCTCTGGTCGCTGCGGTAGAGGAGCGCCCGACTGTCTTTGTGGACGCGCCTTTTCAGGGCACTTGGTGGCTGGCCGGCGGCGGCAGCTACACCGCCCGCCTGCTGGCCGACGCGGGGGCGGACTACCTGTGGGCGGACGACGAGTCCAGCGGCAGCCTGACGCTCAGCTTCGAGGCGGTGCTGGAGCGCGCCGCCGACGCCGATTACTGGGTCAACGCGGGCGGCTACTGGATGAGCAAGGCCGACATGCTGGCGACCGACGAGCGTTTCGGCGAGTTCGCCGCCGTGCAGAACGACCGCGCCTGGAGCAACAACCTGTACCTGAACGACTTCGGCGGCAACTACTACTACGAGGGCGGCATCGCTCACCCGGATTGGATTCTGGCCGACCTGGTGGCCATCTTCCACCCGGAGCTGCTGCCCGATCACGAGATGATGTTCTATCGCCAGTTGAAATGAGTCGGGAGTAGAGAGTCGAGAGTCGGGAGTTGTGAGTAGGGAGGCGAGAGGCCCCACCCCCTAAATCCCCCTCTCTAGCCGAGCTAGAGAGGGGGGACTTGACCGCCGAGTGTGGTACGTTCCCTCTCCCTGGCTCTGCCGGGGAGGGGGCCAGGGGGAGGGGCATCGCGCCCCGACCAAAACCGCTTCCCGACTCCTCACGCCCAA
>CAYNHD010000569.1:0-2000 GCA_964396775.1 uncultured Thermoflexus sp.
TCGACATAGTGCCACACCCCGTCGCGCAGGGCGTAGAACCAGACCATCGTCTCGTTGCCGCCGATGTTGAAGATGGCCGGCTCGCAGCACATATAGTGCACCACCTCGTCGTAGCGGTACGGCTCGACGATCTGCCCGCCGTAGTAGAGGCCGATTTTGCCGTCGCGCTTGAAGAAGAACGGCTGCCCGGCTATCAAACGCCAGCCGAAAATCTCGTCGAAGCCAAGCTGCTGGTTGAGGATCATGCCGTCAATGATCACGCGGCCCTCGGCCTCCAGCACCCAGTGCCACTCCCACGCCCACAGCGCCTTGACCGGCGGCTCGACGAAGGGGCCGGTCGGCGTCACCGTGTAGACGATCTCGCCGTTTCGCGTGACGTGGAACTGAGGGGCGCTCCAGTCTGCCACCACTTCGTAGAGATCGCTGCCCACGAACACGGGCGCGATGTACACAAAGTCCTCGGTGTTCATCAGCCCCACCGTGTCCGGCACGACAACTAGCAACGGCTGGCTCAGCGAGTCCAGCAGCAGGCGAAAGTCGGTGCCGTCGCTGTTGACGGCGATGGGCCAGACATGCGTCACGTCGGAGAGCAGGACACTGCCCAGGTGCAGCAACCGGTAGGAAGGCCCGCCCGGTGAGATTTCGTCGAACGGGCGCAGTGCGTATCCCCACTGGCCGATGATCTCGTTGGCGTAGGCGACCTGGGCCATCAGGTCTGGCTCGCGCCAGGCACGGCGCACGTCGAGGATGGCCTGTGTCACCCGGTCGCGGAACTCGAAGTGATCCGGCTGGTCTTCCAGCGCCGCGACGAGCGGATATTCCTCGACGATCAGGCCGGACGAGCCGGTTGTCTGGCCGCCGGAGCCGGTGCCTTCTCCGCCAGCAGTTCCGCCGCCGGACTGATCCCCGCCGCCCATCTGCGACGGCGTGCCCACGATGCTGATGGACTTGACCGCGCCGCTGAAGTCCCACCCGCTGCCGCCGACGATCACATCCACCAGGCGGGCGGGCCTGGGCAGGGCAAAGCCGCGCGGGTCTGTCCACTCAGCGGGCAGCAGCAGGTCTATTGCTTGTGTCGTCCACTGGCCGGCGGGCACCAGCGTAAAGTTGCGCAGGGCGGTGCTGCCGTCATGGTTGGCCAGGAAGCCACTGCTCCAACTGAAGGGTTGGCCATCCATGCCGGTGAAGTTCAGCGTCACCTGGATGGGGTATTCGCCGTTGCCATTGTTGCGGTCGCTCCACCAACCGCTGTTGGGCAGGCCGTGGTGGATCACGCGCAGTTCCAGGGAGAGCCACAGGCTTCCGTACTGGCTTACGTCGGCGTCTACGCGCTGTTGCGCCGACAGGGCGCTGCCGCTCGTGCCGCTGCCGGTGCGCTCCCACATCAGCATGTTGCGCTCTGGGCCGGAGTCGTCGCCCACCACGTCAACCCAGCAGTTGCCGCACGTGCTGGCGATGCTGAACGTCCAGCCCGTCCCGCCTGCGGCGAAGTCGCCGTTGACCACCAGTTCATCGCCGTCCTGGGCCGAGGCCGTTCGCGCGCCCCACAGACCGGTCACGAGCACGACCAGCAGCAGTACCCAAAAGTGCTTCATGAGTCCACTCCCCTCAAGGTATTGCTATGACGGGCATTGTGCTTGTATTGTAGTCCCATTTAGGGGGCACTGTGTGCCGGATTTCACACAAAATTCGGGACGCCCCCATGCGGAGGCGTCCCGTCGGGTGTACGCCAGGGCGGGATGAGAGCAGGGATTCAGGGCGCGGACTTGCGGACGAAGGCGAGGTACGCCCCGACCAGCGCCACGACCGCGCCAATGACCAGCACGATGATCTGGCTGGTCGCCAGGTAGATGGCGTGGCCCCGGATCGGGTCAATCAGGATCGCCACCAGCACAGCAGCAATCCCCAGGACGAGCAGCGCGTATGCGATCTGTTTTTGGGTCATGATAGGCTCCTCAATCAGACAGTGAACGCTGCTCCCCATCATAGCACAGTTCTGG
>CAYNHD010000570.1:0-1985 GCA_964396775.1 uncultured Thermoflexus sp.
GCCTCGCTCGCGCTGACGGCGCGCTGCGCGCGCCGCCCGCCGCTGCCAAAGGAGACCCCCGTGACCCTGCCCATCAAAGAAAAACTGAGCAAGGACGACCGGCGCAGCCTGGCCCGCTGCCACATCCGCGCCCTCACGTGTACGCACTGCGGCAGCACGATGCTGGCCCTCCGCTCAGACGCCCGCTACTGCTCGAACGCCTGCCGCCAGGCAGCGTACCGCGCGCGCCGTCGCCGGCCCATCAGTTTTGTCTAGAAATTGTCAGAGATTGCGGAGGGGCAGGGCGTTCACGGGAGCGCGGAGCCTCCCCCGCACACCCGTTCGATTTTCCTCACTGTATCTTAGTACAGTTCCCCGCAGCGCGCCATTGGCCTGCGCCGGGGGCGTCTTTCGCGCTGGCGGCGGGAATACTTGAACCGCAGAGGCGCAGAGGGCGCAGAGAAAAGATAGACGAGATTTCTAGTTCTTCTCCGCGTCCTCTACGTCTCAGCGGTTCTGCTTCGCCCCGCCAGCGGCGCTCAGGCCCGACCGCCCAGCGAGGGACTGGCGAAGAGCATGATCAACTGGTCGCCGGCGGTATAGCTGGTGTGGGCGAAGAAAGGCGGCGCACCCGGCTCGCCGTCGAGAATCCGGTCGAGTAGCAGCGGCAGGTCTTCGACCAGCGGCAGGTCATCAAGCTGGTCGCGCGGCACCCATTCGAGCGTTCCCTCCTCGGTGTTGACCAGATCGCGCGAGGCGGCCTGGGCATGGAAGACGAAGACGAGAATGCCGTTGCTGGCCCCCGCGTCCACATGAATCGCGCCACAGAAGCGCATGCTGTCCAGGTCCAGCCCCGTCTCCTCCTGAATCTCGCGCACCGCGCCGGTCAGTGGGTCTTCGTCGCGCTCCAGATGGCCGCCGACACCGTTGTACAGGCCGGGGTAAACGCGCTTGTGATCCGCGCGCCTGAGCAGCAGGACATCGTTTCCGTGCGTGACGAAGCAAAGCGTGCGGGGAATTACCAGCCAACGCCCGTCGGTGGCGTCTGCGCCCTGGTCTTTGGCTCCCATTGCGGCATCCTTTCGGTGGAGGGCAGCCCGTGCGGATTATAGCACTGCGCGCCGATGTTTGTGTTGGGGCAGGCGTTGGTGTATGCTTAGCGAAGGTTTCCTGACGCGAGGAGAAGCGGGCATGGACGATCTCTATTCGAGGATTGTGCGCGAGCGCGGGTCCCTGGAGGGCCTGGTGGCGCGCATTCCTGGGTTCCGGGGGTACATGGACATGACGGCGCGCCGCCAGGCCGACCGGCTGATCCGCGAGCACGTGGTGGCGCAGCTCAAGACGCAGCTTAACCGGCTGTCCGAGATCGAGAAGGTGCTGCTCGATGCTGGCGGACTGTCGTTCATGAGCAAGACGCGCAGCGCGAAGACCAAGTTCCAGACGTTCATTGACCGCATCGCCACCGACGCGCCAGGGTATTCCGGCTTCTTTGACGCGGTGAAGATCGGCCAGGACGACCTGGGCGTGATCTATGCGTTTGACCAGGCATTGCTCGACTATGTGGACAAGTTCGCGCTGGCGCTGGACGCGCTGCATGACGCGGCGCTGCGGGGCGAGGGCGTCGAAGAGGGGATTCGTACGCTGGACGCGCTGACGGTGGAGGCGAACGAAGCCTACGGCCTGCGCGAGAATGTGCTGAAGGGGATTGAGTAGCTTGCGCTGGTTGCCAGCGACAGGGGCGTGCAAGGAGAGATGACCGATGCCGCGCATTATTGATGTTGTGTTGCACGACAATATCATGGACGACGAACTGTGCTACCGCGAACCCCAGGGTGGCGCAGGCGATTTTCGGATGGGGTCACAGGTGATCGTGCAGGAGAGCCAGGCGGCAGTCTTCAGGTCAGAGATTGCAGGGAACCTTAAGAAGGGTGGATCGCTGGTCTTCTCACATGGATTCAATATTCATTTCGGCCAGATCGTCCCACCGGAGACGGTAAATGTCTTCA
>CAYNHD010000571.1:0-1969 GCA_964396775.1 uncultured Thermoflexus sp.
TTTTACGGGATTCTTATCGTCGCCCGCGTGATGCGCCCATGCGTCTATCCAACCGCCATACTCCTGCGCTCGTGTTCCTGGCGATCCTGCTGGTCGCTGCGCTGCTGCGCGTCTGGTTGATCGCCGGGGAGCGCGTCTCCTTCGACTCCGACGAGGCGGTGGTCGGCCTGATGGCGCGGCACATCACCCAGGGTCAGCCGATCCCGACTTTCTACTACGGGCAGCCCTACATGGGCAGCCTGGACGCGCTGCTGGTCGCGGGGGGATTCGCCGTCGGCGGGGAATCGGTAACGACGATGCGCGCCGTGCAGCTTGTGCTATCTCTGCTGGCGCTGCTCGCCGCGCACGCGCTGGCGCAAGCGGTGACGGGCAGCCGGCGCGTCGCGCTGATGGCGCTGCTGCTGCTGGCGATCCCCACGCCGCTGGGCGCGCTGTACGGCACGGCCACGCTCGGCGGCTACAACGAGCTGATTCTGCTGGGGGGCCTCGTCCTGCTGGGGAGCTGGCAGATCGCCGTAGAGGGGCGCGACGCGCCCTGGCGTTGGACGGCGCTGGGCCTGGCGGCGGGGATCGGCTGGTGGGTCAACGCAGCGATCATCGTCTCCATCGCCGTCGCCGGGCTGGTGGGACTGCGCACGTTGCCCCGCCGGCCCTGGCGCGGCTACGCCCTGTGCGCTGCCACCTTCCTGCTTGGCAGCGCCCCCTGGTGGTTGTACAACCTGGGCCACGACTGGGCCTCGCTGGACTTCCTGCTCGGCGGCTTCGGCCACGCGCCCAATGCCGATCCGGTGTCGCGCGGGGAAGCGTCGGTCGCGCTGATCGGCCTGGGGCTGCCCGCGCTCTACGGGCTGCGCCTGCCGTGGGAAGCCGGTCTCGCGGTGGGGGCGGGCGCGCTCGTGGCGGCGCTGGTCTATGCGGCCCTGGTGACGGACTCGCTGGCGGGGGGCCTGGCCCGGCTGCGGCGGAAGGCTGGCCCTCCCACGCTCACAGCCCCCTTGAGAACCTCTTTTCCCCCACCCCAACCCCCTCCCTCACAAGGAGGGAGGGGCCTAGAGCGCGCGTCTGTCTCCCTTCCCCCCTCGCGAGGGAAGGGCCGAGGATGGGGGGCTTACGACCCTGCGCGGCGCTGGGTGTGGATGGTGTTCGGCGTCTTCGCCGCTGTGTTCCTGCTCTCGCCGTTCTCCGACGCGACGGGCCGCTACCTGCTGCCGCTGTGGATTCCGGCGGCGATTGGCGTAGCGCTGGGCTTTGAGCGGCTGCGGCGGGCCAGGCGCTTGCTGGCAGCGGGCGCATTGGCGGCGCTGCTGGCGGCCCAGGCGAGCGCCGTCATCCGCGCCGCGCAGACGGAGACGGGCCTGACGCCGCAGCTTGTCGAGGCGCTGCGCGTCCCGGCGCGCTACGACGAGCCGCTGCTCGACTTCCTGGCCGCCGAGGGCACCACGCACGGCTACGCGGCGTACTGGACATCGTTCCGGCTCATCTTCCGCTCCGGCGAGGCGCTGATCCTCGACACGGCGCTGCCCTACGACGCGCAGGGTTACCGCCCCGTCACCGATCGCTACCCGCCGTACCGCGCCCAGGTCGAGGCCGCCGCGCGCGTTGTGTGGATCACGCAGAACTTCCCGGCGCTGGACGCGCGCATCGCCGCCGGGCTTGGCGCGGCGGGCGTGAGCTACCGCACGCGCGACTTCGGCCCCTACCGCGTATACTACGAGTTCTCACGGCGTGTCTCGCCGCGCGACTTCGGGCTGGACGCGCCAGAGCCGTTCGACGGCAGCGAAGGCAATCCGGCAAGCGAGTGACAGCGTGTTTCCGCTCTTAGAAGCATACTGAGCGTGATATGCCCCACCCCCAGGCCCCCACCCCCGCCAAGCCAGGGAGGGGGGAAACGCCCCAAGCACCGGTCAAAGTCCCCCACACTAGCACTGCGGGAGTGGGGGATTGTGGGGGGGAGGCCCACACACCCAGG
>CAYNHD010000572.1:0-1963 GCA_964396775.1 uncultured Thermoflexus sp.
GGGTAAACCATCGAACAGCCACTGGTGGACTTCCGCCAACATGCACTAGCCCTTGAGCGCGCCGGAGGTCATGCCGCGCACGAAGCTGCGCTGGAAGGCGAAATAGACCAGGATCACCGGCAGGGCGACGATGATCGCCGCCGCCGACAGCACCGACACGTCCGCTGCGTAGCGCCCGCGCAGCATGGCCAGGCCGACGGGCAGCGTGCGCATGTCCCCGGTGACCATGACCAGCACCAGGAAGAACTCGTTCCACGTCCACATGAAGATAAGCACCGTCAGCGAGAGCAGGGCCGGGCGCGACAGGGGGAACAGAATCCGCCACAGCACCCCCCATTGGCTGGCCCCGTCCACCACGGCGGCGTCCACCAGGTCGCGCGGCATGGTCTTGAAGTGAGCGCGCATCCAGAACGTGCCAAAGGAGAAGCTGAGCGCCACCTGGGGCAGGATGAGCGCCCAGTACGTGTTGCGCAGCCCCAGCGTGCCCATCAGCTTCCACAGCGGGATGACAATTGCCTCGAAGGGCACCGTCAGCCCCAGCAGGATCGTCAGCAGCAGGACGTTTTCGCCGGGGCAGCGCAGCATCCCGAAGGCATAGCCGGACATGGTGGAGAGCAGGATCGAGATCACCACCGTCGGCACGACGACGATCACGCTGCTGCGGAAGTAGCTGGCGAAGCGCGCGCCCTCCCAGGCGGCCTGGAAGTTGCGCCACTGCCACTCTTTGGGCAGGGCGAAGGGGCCAGCGGCCATGTCCGCCGGGGTCTTGAGCGCGGTGAGCACGATGCCCACGAAGGGCAGCACGGCGATCATCAGGAAGGCGGTCAGCACCAGGTAGATCAGGGCTTCTCGCGCCAGCCGCGCCCCGTCCCCGCGCTCCACACGCATCTGTAGCTCAGCGACCCACTCGGCCATCACGCGCCCCTCTCTCGCCGCCCCTGCCCGTACAGTGCCAGCGCCGAAACGCCAATGATGATCACGCTCAGCACGACGGCCATCGCCGTGCTGTAGCCCGCCTGGCGGAAGCGAAACGCCTGGTCGTAGATGAGCATGGAGACGACCTGCGTCTCCTGGCCAGGGCCGCCGCGCGTCAGCACGAAGACCATGCCGAAGACGCGCAGCGCGGCGATGAAGGTCACCACAAAGGCTACCAGGATTTGCTGGCGCAGGCCCGGCAGCGTGATGTGGCGGAACTGCTGGGCGGCGTTGGCCCCGTCCACTTTGGCCGCGTCGTAGAGGTCTTCTTCGATAGCCTGCACCCCGGCGATGAACAGCACCAGGCACAGCCCATATTCCACCCAGGTGCCCACTGCGCCCGCAGCGCGCGGTGCCCAGTCGAAGTCGCCCAGCCAGGGGCGCACCCAGCCATCCAGCCCGACGACCGCCAGGAATTCGTTAATCGGCCCGTCGTGGGCGAAAATCCAGCGCCAGATGATGCCCACCACCACCGGGCTGAGCACCTGCGGCAGGAACAGCCCCACGCGGAAGATAGTCATGCCGCGCAACCGGCTGCGCGCCAGCAGCGAGGTCAGGAACAGGCCGAGCAGGATGGGCAGCACCGTGTAGAAGAGGATGAAGTAGAAGTTGTTGCCCAGTGCGTTGATGAAGAAGTCGTCTTTGAGCAGTGCCCGGTAGTTGTCCAGGCCGATGAAGGTCGGCGGGCTGAAGCCGGTCCACTGGTAGAAGCTGTAGCGCACCGTGCCGACAATGGGCACCAGCACGAACAGCGCGTAGACGGCGAAGCCGGGCAGGATGAACAGGTAGGCCAGCAGGGGCCGGTCGTAGGGGGTCTTGCCACCGCCGCCGGACAGTGTGCCGCGAACGCGCGCGATCATGGGCGAGCCTTTAAGGTGAGGCGCGGTGCTCTGGTGCTGGCAGGGACGCTGCTCTAGCTGCGCCGCCGCCAGACTTCCGAAGTTTCCGAAACCTCGGGAGTCTCCTTCGGCAGAACGCCCCTCCCCCT
>CAYNHD010000573.1:0-1959 GCA_964396775.1 uncultured Thermoflexus sp.
GTCGCGTAGATGCCCTCGCCCCGGATCAGGTCATCGTGGCGGCCCTGCTCGCGCAGCGTCCCGTCTTCCAGCACGAAGATATGGTCGGCGTTGCGGATGGTCGAGAGGCGGTGCGCGATGACGATGGTCGTGCGCCCGACGATGATCCGCTCCAGCGAGCGTTGGATGGCCGCCTCGGTCTCGTTGTCCACCGAGGACGTGGCCTCGTCCAGGATGAGCACGGGCGGGTCTTTGAGGATGGCCCGCGCAATCGAGATGCGCTGGCGCTGCCCGCCGCTGAGCTTCTGCCCGCGCTCGCCGACGATGGTCTCGTAACCCTGCGGAAGCTGCATGATGAAGTCGTGCGCCTCGGCGATCCTGGCCGCCGCGACGATCTGCTCGTCCGTCGCGCCGAACGTGCCGTAAGTGATGTTCTCTCGCACCGTGCCGTGAAAGAGGAACACATCCTGGCTGACCAGGCCGATTGCGGCGCGCAGATCGGCCACATTGAGCGTGCGCAGATCGCGCCCGTCGAGCGTGATCCGCCCGCGCTGCACGTCGTAGAAGCGCAGCAGCAGCTTGATCACCGTGCTCTTGCCTGCGCCGGTCGCGCCGACGATGGCCGCTGTGTCGCCCGCCGGGATGTGCAGCGACAGCCCGCGAATCACGTCCTGGCCGTTGCCGTAGGTGAACTCGACATCCTCGAAGGCGACTTCGCCGCGCACGGATTCGACGGGCAGCCGCTCGCCGCCGTCGGTGATCTGCGGCTGGATGTCGAGCAGGTCGAGGATGCGCGTGGTGGAGGCCATTGCCCGCTGGTACAGGTCGAACGTCTCACCCAGGCGGGTCAGCGGCCACAGCAGGCGTTGGGTGATGAAGATCATCAGGCTGTAGACGCCCACGTTCAGCGACCCGTCGAGGGCCAGCCGCCCGCCGAAGACCAGGATGGCGATGAAGCCCATGACGATGACCATGCGGATCAGCGGCGAGAAGGCCGAGCTAAGCACGATGGCCGCGCGGTTGCGCTCGCGGTAGAGCGCGCTGGAGTCGCTGATGCGCGCGATCTCGTGCTCCTCAGCGGTGAAGCTCTTGATCGTGGCGATGCCGCTCAGGTTGTTGGCAAGCTGGCTGTTGAGCATCCCCACCTGCTCGCGAACGGCGGCGTAGCGCGGCGTCAGCTTGCGCTGGAACCACACCGAGCCGTAGACGATGACCGGGATGGGGATGAGCGCCATCCAGGCCACGCCCGGCGCGGCGATGAAGAACATGCCGCTGATGACCAGCACGGTCGTCGTCACCTGGATCAGGTCGTTGGCTCCCACGTCGAGGAAACGCTCAAGCTGGTTGATGTCGTCGTTGAGGATCGAGAGCAGACCGCCCGTGCTCTGATCCTCATAGTAGGCCAGTTCCAGGCCCTGCACGTGGGTGTAGGTTTCAACGCGCAGTTCGTGCTCGATGGTCTGGGCCAGGTTGCGCCACAGGATGCGGTGCACGTACTCAAAGATGGATTCCCATATCCAGATCACCAGCGTGATCAGGGCCAGCACGAGCAACTGGTCGTGCACGTTGGGGAAGCCCAGGCTGGCGATGAAGGAGTCCTCGCGCTGCACCACGATGTCCACCGCCGCGCCGATCAGCGCCGGCGGGGCCAGGTCGAAGAGTTTGTTGAGCACGGAGAACAGACAGGCCAGCAGCACGCGCCAGCGGTGACGCCGCGCGTAACCAAGCAGGCGGACAAGGGGATGGCGTGAAGAAGGGTGGGTCATCGGGTGCCCCGTTGAAGAACCGTAAACTGGATGGTGCGCTCTGGCGACATCGCGCATTGTAACGCAACACATCGCGTTGCCCTAGCCCCAATCACGCGGCCTGACCTCACCCCCTGGCCTCGCTACGCTCGGCCTTTCCCCCTCTCCGTCTACGGTTCTGGGGCGGACAGGCATTGAGCGAACGTGAAACCAGGCGAACGTCTCACGTCTAGCC
>CAYNHD010000574.1:0-1956 GCA_964396775.1 uncultured Thermoflexus sp.
CGCCTGCGGGGAGGGATTTAGGGTGGGGTTGCAGGCCTTTTCAAACGGCCTCTGACTCAGGACTCACTACCCAGAGCGGGCGGGCAACAGTGTTTTGGTGCCCCCCATGACGAGCAGGATCAGCACATGGGAGGAGCACAGGCCCCTCCCATGTGGGTAGTTCGACGCTGAACGTTTAGCGGTAGCCCGCCTGGTTCAGTTCGATCACGCGGTCCACATTGCTGGCGTCCACAATGTTCGGGCCGGTGAAGATGTCGTTGGCCGGCTTGAGCAGGTACTGGCTGCCCAGGAAGAGCCATACGACCGTCTCGAAGCCCTGGACGTAGGGCTGCTGATCCACGCACAGCAGGCTCCGGCCTTCCTTGATGGCCTGGAAGATCGCCGGGCTGGTGTCGAACGTGGCATGGATCACCTGATCCGGGGTCACGTTGTTCTCAGTCGCATAGGCGTAGAACGACTCCGCCGGGCCGGGGCCAAGCGTCACGATGGCATTGGCGTCCGGGTTGGCTGCGAAGGCGTCCCCGATGAGGCCAGCCGACTCCGACACGTTGTAGTTGATCGTGAAGCGCACCACCGGGATGCCCTGCTCGGCCATGATGCTCTCGACGCCGTTGCAGCGCGCCTCAAGACCGATGTGCCCCACTTCCTGGATCGGGCACAGCACAGTGGCGATGTCGGGCTTGGCGGCCAGCAGGCCACGCGCTACCGCCTGGCCGGCGATGAACTCGCTGGTGCCGATGTAGAACCAGTGCGGCAGGCGCTCGCCCTCAGGACGGGTGTCCTGGGTGTTGAAGGCGATGACAGGGATGCCCGCCGCCGCCGCACGCTTGACCGCATCCTCGATCAGGGCCGGGACCGGCTCGGTCGTGCCGATGCCATCGGGATCGGCGGCCAGGGCGTCATCCCAGAAGCCCACCATCGCTTCGTTGGAGGCGGTGTCCGCGCCCAGCCAGGTCGCATCCACATCGAGGAAAGCGGCGGCGTCGGCCATACCCTTCATGACCGTGACCCAGAAGACATTGCCGGGGCCGCCGTGCGCGATCAGGAAGAACTTGGGTTTCTCCTGGCGGGCCGCTGCGCCGCCAACCAGCGACAGCAGGATGCCAACCACCAGAATCAGAACTACCAGCGTCCGCTTCTTGGACATGTTCTCTGCTCCTTAGAAAACACTCATTGGGTAACGTACTTACGTGCTTTGCGGCCTACACTCAGCTTACGACGCCGCCAGTCCGGTGGAGAGGGGCCGTTTTCCTCGTGTGCCGGGCTACCTCCTTTCGCTCGCCAGGGGACAGCTAGACCGGGCCCCCCGTTTATTTAGTTGCACCAACCAACTAAAGTTCATTCTAGGCTAAGTGCTCGAAAAAAGTCAAGCGGGTAAACCGTGTAGCCTTTACGTTCTCTCGATTCTGCTCTAATGGGAACGCTGACGGCAGAGCGTTGGGGGTTGATAAGGGCACACTCATCAGCGGCCCATACTATGTTCCATTGTATCCCACATTACAGGCACGGGCAATGTAGCGGGCGGCGGAGCCATGCACTATACTAGCGGGCGCAACAGGACGGACTGGCACACGGATAGACGACCATGCAAACCCTCCAACGCCTGATCGCCGCCCTTCGAGACTTCTGGGCCAACCGCCAGCAGCGCCGCACCGTGATGTGGGTGTTGGGCGCGGTCGGCGTGCTGGTGGTGGCCTACGGGGCCTACACCTACGTGGACGCCCGGCGCGAGTACAACCGCATCGAGGACGGCAAGGACCGCTTCCTCGCCACTTTTCCGACCGCTGAAGTCCAGGGAGAGCTACAGCCCGACCTGACCGAGGCCAGCCAGACCGATCTGCTGTGGCTGGCCCTCCAGCGGCGCAACCAGGACAAAGCCGATCAGCGCAGCAACCAGGGGATCATGTTCACCGGCATCGGGATCGTCGTACTGGGGCTGGCCTATCTGGTGGCCCC
>CAYNHD010000575.1:0-1945 GCA_964396775.1 uncultured Thermoflexus sp.
GCACGCGGCAGATGATCGCCAGACAGCGGCGCATCACTTGCCAATCACTCGAACGGGAACCACGGGCCATCCGCAAACCTCCTCGAATCAGTCCCAGCCGACGCACCATCCTATTATAGCATCATTTTGGGATGTTGTCGCCTCCGGCGGTCGGGGTCTTCTGGGACACGCGGCACGCCAATTGGGGCGACCGGCCGGTCGCCCCATACGGTCAGTCGATGATCGGATTCTCCCCGCGCTCACGGCACCGTCCCGCGCTCGTGCGAGGTGCGCCCGGAAGGGGCGCAATACGGGTGCTTGCTCTTCCCGCTGCGCTGGTGGTAGAATGGCACGTGATACCGCCCGCCGCTCCGGCCACAGCGGGTGGCACGAAGGAGGACCCATGCTGCGTAAACGACTGGGCGTCATCACCGATGGCGCATTCAACGCCGGGCTGACGGCGCGACTCGATGCGGGCTGCTCCACCGAATCGCTGCGCATCGGCGAGTTCGTCGTCGTCGAGGGCGCTGAGAATACGTACTTCAGCATGCTCGCCGACATGCAATTGCGCGCCACCGACGGGCGGCTGCTCGCCAGCCCGCCCAGCGGGGCGTCGCCGTTCGTCATGAACGCCCTCGCCGGCACGAGCACCTACGCGACCGTGCAGGTCAAGCCGATGCTGATGATGGCGAAGGACGATGCGGCGAAGACTCTCGCCGAGCTGGGCGGCCCGCAACCGGTACGCACGATCCCGATGCACTTCGCGACGCTGTACGCGGCGAACGCGCTCGACTTCGCCGCAGTGTTCGGTCAGGAGAACGAGACCCACTTCGCGATCGGCACACCGCTGACGATGGAACTGCCGGTCTGTGTGCAGCTCGATCGTTTCGTCGAGCGCTCGTCGGGCATCTTCGGGCAGACCGGCACGGGTAAAAGCTTCCTGGCGCGCGTCCTCTTGTCGGGCATCATCCACAGCGGCTGCGCCGCCAATCTGATCTTCGACATGCACAACGAATATGCGTTCGACGTGCAGACGGAGGAAGGCACCTGGGTGCGCGGGCTGCGCCAGCTCTTCGGTACGCGTGTCGTGGTCTATACGCTGGACAAGGAGGCCGCCGCGCGCCGCGGGCGCAACGTCGATGCGTTGCTGCGCATCGGCCTGAACCAGATCAAGCCGGAAGATGTGCTGCTGCTGTCGGATGAGCTCGATCTGACCGCGACCGCCACCACGACGGTGGGGCTGCTGGAAGATCAGTACGGCAGCGGCTGGCTGCAGCGGCTGCTGGCGATGGGGCGCAGCGAGCTCGAGGCCTTCTGCGAAGCAACCAACGCACACCCCGGCGCGCTCGAAGCACTGCAGCGCAAGCTGCGCGACGTCGGGCGACAGCCCTACGTCATGGACGAGGCGCCCAGCGACGCCTTCCAGCACATCGTCGCCGCGCTGGAGAACGGCAAACACGTCATCCTGCAGTTCGGACGGCACAACCGGCTGCTCGACTACATGCTCGTCGCCAACATCGTCACGCGGCAGGTGCGCGAGCACTACCGGCACAAGGTGGAGCATTTCGAGGAGACGAAGAAAGTCGAAGACCGCCCCAAGCCGCTGGTAATCACCATCGAAGAGGCGCACAAATTCCTGAACCCGGCTGCCGCCCGGCAGACGACTTTCGGGATCATCGCGCGTGAGCTGCGCAAGTTCCTGGTCACGCTGCTGGTCATCGATCAGCGCCCGAGCGGCATCGACAGTGAGGTGCTGTCGCAGTTGGGGACGCGCGTCACGGGCAAGCTGACCGAGGAGAGCGACATCGAAGCGGTGCTGACCGGCGTCGGCGGGCGTAGCTTCCTGCGTAGCGCGATCGAGAGCCTGAATACCAAGCAGGAAATCCTGGTCATGGGCCACGCCGTGCCGATGCCCATCCAGTTGCGCTCCCGTCCCTTCGACGAGGAGTTCTATCGCGCCGTCGGC
>CAYNHD010000576.1:0-1940 GCA_964396775.1 uncultured Thermoflexus sp.
TCCACCACGTGGAGAGGGGGCCGGGGGGTGAGGCTAGACGTGAGACGTTCGCCCGTTTCGCGTTCGCTCAATGCCTGTCCGCCCCAGAAGGGGAAAGGTCGGGGATGGGGGGGCGCATCCCTGGGTGACGAATGTTCAACCGGGAAAGATACACTACCTGTGCTGGCAGGTACTTGGTCGCTGGCGCGAATTGGAGCATAATGCTAGGCGTGTGATCGTCTCTGGCGGGCATTGCTAGCGGGCTGCGCGGCGCGCGGCAGGAGGCACGGTCTTATGTCTTCCCTTCTTCACCAGGCGGTAGAGCACGCCCAAGCCGGACGCCGCGACGAGGCGCGCCGGCTCCTGCAGGAATATCTGCATACGTCGCCGGACAACGAGGTTGCCTGGCTCTGGCTAGCTTCCGTCGCTGCCGACCAGGCCGAGTACCAGCGGGCGCTGCGCGAAGTGCTGCGCATCAACCCGGCCAACCAGCAGGCGCGCACGCTGCTCGACCAGTTCCAGCAGCAGTACGGCCCGCGCCCACCTGCGCCGGCTCCCTCGGTGCCTCCGCCCGACGCCTACGCGCCGCCCCCGCCCAGGCCGGCGGGTTACGAAGGGGTGGTCATCGGCGCACCAGAGGAGGCCCCTTACCGGCAGTACATGCCGCCATCGCCGCTGCCGTACTCGCAGTACGCGCCGATGGGCCAGCCGCCGACGCCGCCCGAAGCACAGCGAGTCCAGGTGGAGCATGTGGAAAAGAGGCGGCGCGGGCTGTTTGGTTGCGGCTTTCCCGGCTGTTCCGGCTGCTTGGGCTGTAGCGGTTGCTGGGGGAGCTGCCTGCTCTCGCTGCTGATGATGATTGTGGTGCCGGTTGTGGTGGTGGCAGTCGTCGCCTGGGCTGTGCCTGAGGCGAGGGCCGTGCTCGATGTGGCGGGGTCCTTCCTGCCCGACGATGCGGGGCGCAAGACGGTCGAGTTCTCGAACGGCAGCTATGAGGCATCGCTGACGGTGCCGCGAAGCTGGTATGTGGCCGACGCCAGCAACGACAAGTGGAAATTCGCGCGCGACGTGCTGGACGAGACCCTGAAGTTCGACGACGAGCAGCATACCTGGCAGGACTTCGAGAGCGCAAGCCCGCGCTTCACCCTTGTCGAGGTCAACCCGCTGGTGCTGGCCGGCGCGTATTCGGACGGCAAAGGTGCCCCCATCCTGCTGATGGTTGATCTCGCCCAAACCGTCGGCGGCGATTTCTCGTGCAGCGCCTTGCGCGCCCAGCAGAGCCAGTCCACCATCTACGAGTACGAGGGCGGGCTGTGCGGCTACCGCACCGACGTGACCTCGTCCGGTTCTCCGGGGGCGATCTTCCGCGACATCGCAGCGCCCGACCAACGGACCAGCATCACCTTTGTCACGCCGATCACGGCGCAGACGGGGCTGCAATGGTCGCTGGAGATGCCCGCCGACCTGCTCGACCACTACCAGGACGACATCCAGGCGCTGATCGAGTCAGTCAAGGTCAAGGAAATCTAGCCGGCCAGCCAGTTGACCTCACCCCCGCTCGGCCTAACGCGCCTCACCGCCCCCTCTTCGGTCTATACACGCAGGCGGAGGGGGCAAGCCGGGCGTAGTGAGGCTGGGGGTGAGGTAAATCGGCGGGCTGGCACATGCGATGCGTGTGCTCTGAGCAGAGGTCAGAAGTCAAGGGTGCACGAACAACCTGTTGCTCAGGGAAGTTCAGGAATGCTCATGAACGCCTCCCCCCTCAGTCCCCCCTCCAGCCGAGCTAGAGAGGGGATGATCTGCCAGGCGGCGCTCCCCTTCCCCTAGCCTTGCTGGGGGAAGGGGCCGGGGGATAGGGTGTCCTGGCAACTGCCCAACAACTTGTTCGCACACCCGAAGTCAAGGAAACCTAGTACATCAGGGCGGAAATAGGCGCGCGGTTTGGCCTGATTGACCCCTAT
>CAYNHD010000577.1:0-1929 GCA_964396775.1 uncultured Thermoflexus sp.
GCACCCCGATCACCAACCACGACCGCGCCGGGCAGATCGCGGCGTTGGCCCAGGCCGCTGGGCGCGATCAGGCCGAGCGCGCATTGGCGGCTACCACACGCACACTTGACTTCCTGGGCAAGAATGCCAATACACGCCTTACCCTGGACGTGCTGGTGCTCGATTATCCCTCCGCGTGATCGGGGGCACGGCAGCGACCTCTGGCGAGATCAGGCCCGCTCCACGAGGAGCGCCGCCCGCTCGGCGGCGAGCCGCTCCGCATTCACAACTGAGGGGGTCATCAGCGCGATAGACCCCATCAGTACGCACACCACCCCACCCACGACGTACCAGAACTGCACGCCGAACTGCTCGGCCAGTGGCCCAGCGACGGCCAGACTCAGCGGGGATATCGCCGTCGCCAGGCTGGTGATCAGGGTGAACACCCGGCCCTGCATCTCCGGCGCAATGGTGCTTTGGAGGACGGCATAGGCGGCACCATTGAACGACAGCATGAAGCCGGAGACGAAAACCGACGCCAGCGCCACCACAAATAGCGTTCCCGGCGTGACGCCCAGCACCACGTGTGCGATCCCGATGCCGACCACCCCAACCTGGGAGGTGACGATTTTCCGCTTGAAGCCTCCCCACACGCTCAAGACGACTCCTCCCGCAACGACGCCTATTCCGAAGGAGGACTCAATCCACCCGTACTCCTGAGCGTGGCCGCCGAAATGGTTCTTGACCAGCAGCGGGAGCAGCGTCCCGGCGGGGATCAACACGAAGTTGATCGCGACCGCCATGCAGACCAGGATCAGCAGGCCCGGCATCCCGGACATGTGCCGCAACGCTTCAGTGAGATCGCGCCGCACACTGAGCGCGCCGGGAGCGGCAGCTCGCACCGGCTGCGGCACGTAGACCAGCGCCAACGCGCCAATGCCGAGCGCCGCCGTCAGAATATCCACTGCCAGCACCGTCTGCATGGGCAGCGCTTCGATCAGCAGCGCCCCCAGCGGCGGCGCGACGATTGTCATGGAGCCGTTCAGGGCGGCGTTCATCCCCTGCACCCGCCCCAACTCTGCCTTGGGAACCATCAGCGACGTGGAGGCATTCATGGCGGGCATATGAAAGACACCGCCGGTCGCGCGCACCAGCATCGCCAGGTAGATGATCCAGGACCTCGCTTCACCAGCGGCGAAAACGCCGATCAAGGCCAGGGTCGCCAGGGCTATCCCGCTGTCGGCGACAAGCATCACCGCGCGCCGGTTCCAACGATCGATCAGCGTGCCCGCTATCGGGCTTAGGAAGACATTTGGCAGCAGGGCGATCAGGGAGGCTGTCGCCAGCACCGCCGCTGACCCGGTAGTCTCGGTCAGCCACCAGACCAGGGCAAACTGCACCAGTTGGCTGCCAAACAGAGAGAACGCCTGCCCGATCCATAGCGTGAAAAATGGACGCTTCCAGGACATATCTCCCCCTCACACACCTGAAAAAGACTTGCTGCGTGCAGATAGTCCGGCAAAGTATAGCGCAGCGCCCTGCCGCAGGGAACGGGTTGCTTGTTCCAGCGCAATCCTCGAAATATATCCACATCTGTCTCTCTATAATATAAGTAGTCATAGTAGTAGAGCCTGTGGAGATGTCAATAAGCGGGCGCGGCTGCTCGCTGAGGGTAGCCCCCAATCTCTCCCCTCCGGTATATGTAGCTGGTGCGCGCGCCTCACCCCCCAGGTATTTCCCACGAGATTCCCACATGGTGCTGAGCGGCCTCGGCGCAAGTATAGACTCCCCCTGTGGACAACTGGCGTGGTTGTCCACAGTTCTGACTCGGCCCAAATCGCGCGCTGGCGGGGCCTTGAAGCGCGTCCCATATCTGTGTGTGGTTGGCACACGCCCCCCCAGATATGGAAGGGCCTCTGCACCTCTGGATCGGCTATCAACAGGGCGTTG
>CAYNHD010000578.1:0-1922 GCA_964396775.1 uncultured Thermoflexus sp.
CGCCGGTGCCCCTCGCTCTGACCCCAACCGTATGCTCCGGTGACCTGGTGATGCTCGTCGGCAAAGACCGCCGCACCTTTCTGCGCACGGTGACCCCTGGCGAGAGCTTCCAGTGTCACCTGGGCGTCATCGCCTTCGACGATCTGGTTGGCGTTCCCTATGGCGCGCAGGTGCCCACGCACCTGGGGCACAAGATGTTCGTGCTGACGCCGCACACCGACGACCTGATCCGTCACCTGCAGCGCGAAGGGCAGATCATCTTCCCCAAAGACCTGGGCTACATCGCGCTCAAGCTGGGCATTCGCCCCGGCGTGCAGGTCATCGAGGCGGGCACGGGCAGCGGCGCGCTGACTCTCACCCTGGCTCAGCTTGTCGGCGAGGAGGGCCACGTCTTCAGCTACGAGCGGCGCGAGCGGATGCAGGCGCGGGCCATCGCCAACCTGCGCCGCCTGGGGCTGCTGGATCGCGTCACGTTCCACCTGCACGACATTGCCGAGGGGTTCTTCGAGCGCGAGGCGCACGCCCTGTTCCTGGACGTGCGCGAGCCGTGGCTGTACCTGGATCAGGCACGCGCGGCCCTGCGCGGCGGCGGGTTCTTCGGCGCGATCCTGCCCACCGTCAACCAGGTGATCGCCCTCGCCGAGCGGCTCTACGACGGCCCCTGGTACTTCCTGGAGATCGAAGAGATCATCCGCCGCACCTACAAGACCATCCCGGAGCGCATCCGCCCCGACGACCAGATGGTTGGGCACACGGGCTTTCTGATCTTCGCCCGCGCCGTCGAGCGCGAGGAGCGGGGTGAACGAGACGATGGCGGGGAGTCCGGGCCGGACGACGATCTCGACGCGGACGCACCAGACGAATGAGCCGGGACGGAAAAGACGGCAGGGGCCGCTAAGCGACCCCTGCCCCATGTCTGATACGCTTCGTCGAGCGCGGGCGAGGCTAGTCTTCCTCTTCCTCTTCCTCTTCGCGGCGGCGGATCAGTTCAGGCTCGGCAGAGACCTCGGCCTCAACCTCTCCTTCTTCCGCTGCGGTCAGGTACGACGTGGAAACGAGCACATCCCCGCTGTCCACCAGGTAGGTCACGCCGGGCAACACCGGCAGCGCCGAAGCCAGAATGCTGTCGCCCACTTCCTTCAGCGCGGAGATGTCCAGTTCCACGTGCGCGGGCAGATCGCCGGGCAAGCACTCCACCATGACACTGATCACTTCATGGTTGACCACACCGCCTGCCTCTTCAATCGCTTCCGCGCTGCCGACCAGCATAACCGGCACCTCGGTGCGGATGGCCACGTCCATGCGCACGCGGTAGAGATCCACGTGCAGCACGTCGCCGCGAATGGGGTCGCGCTGAACCTGGCGCACCAGGGCGTTGTGCTGCTCGCCGTCAACGTTCAACTGAATCAGGTGAGAACCGCCGGCTTCGCGCAGCACAGGGCGCAACTCCAGCCAGTTCACCTGGAGCGGCACCGGATCGAACGTCGGGCCATACAGCACGCCGGGGATCATCCCCTCGGCACGCATCTGCTTGACCTGTTTGCCGGTCAGCTTGCGCTTGGTCGCTTCGAGCACGATTGGGTTAGCCATCGAAATACGTTCTCCTCGATCTACCAGCGTGTCGAGCCGGCCCGCCACGCCTGTCTATAGTGCGCTCCTGCCACAAACCGCCGCCCAGGCCCCCAGACCACATCACCATCATCGTGCGCGGTCTCACACAGACTGCTCAGAGGTGGACAAGGCGGCATATAGCGGCAGCAATTGTAATGGAGCGCGTGCCGAGCGTCAATGGTTGATGCACGCTTGGGTCCACGAACAAGGTGTCAGGCAGTTGTCGAAGGCCCCCATCCCCCGCGGCCCCTTCCCCCAGCAAAGCCAGGGGAAGGGGTGAGCGGCTTGCGTCCCCCCTCTAGCTTCGCTGG
>CAYNHD010000579.1:0-1918 GCA_964396775.1 uncultured Thermoflexus sp.
CAGCAGGTCAGCATCCTCGGCTACCTCCGCCAATCTCCCGAGAACCGCCTGCTCGAACTTGGCGGCGGGGAGACTCGGTAATCGGCAGTCATCCCGCTTCGTCTTTGCCGGGTGAGTGTAGTAGTAATGGTAGACCTTGGTCCGGCTTCTCCCGCTTCCATTGGTCAGCATCACACCACAATGCGGGCATTCGACCAATCCACTGAGCAGGAAGATATGCTTGCCTCTGACCGTGCCCTTTCTGCGCGTGTTGGTGGTCAGGGTCTGCTGGGCAAGCTCGAAGACCTCCTCGTCTATGTGCGGTGGACCCCATTGTCAAGACACGAAAACCGGTGCCTTTAAGGTAGGGTTGTCCTGGTGAGGACCGGGTGTCGTAGCCCTGGTCAGCTGTTGCCCTCGCCCCCCATGGGGGGCGGCGCGGTCGGCGCCCAAGTGCACCTGCGCCGGGGTGCGGTAACCCAGGGCCTGATGCGGCCGCTCATGGTTGTAGAAGTCGAAGTAGCGCCCCAGTCCCCGCCGCGCCTCGCGCGGGCTGGCATACTCGTGCAGGTAGACCTCCTCATACTTGACCGACCGCCACAGCCGCTCCACGAAGCAGTTGTCCAGCGCTCGGCCCTTGCCATTCATGCTGGGCCGCACCCCTGCCTCCTGCAACAGGTCCGCCCACTGCGGGCTGGTGAACTGGCTGCCCTGGTCGCTGTTGCAGATCTCCGGCGTCGCCTGGCCCAGCGCCCGGGCCATCGCCGCCAGCACGAAGTCAATCGCCAGCGTCTGATCCAGCTCCCAGGCCAGCACGTAGCGCGAATGCCAGTCCAGCACCGCCACCAGATACAGCCACCCGTCGCGCAGGCGGATGTAGGTCAGGTCGATGCCCCACACCTGGTTGGGGCGCACGATCTCCAGGCCCCTCAGCAGATAGGGGAAAACCGCGCTCTGGGGCCCTCCAGCGCTCAAATGCGGCCCGGGCGCCATTCCCCAGATCCCCATCTCGCGCATGTAGCCCTGAATGCGCTTGCGGTTGACCGGGTGACCCTCCTGCTGCAGCGTCACGGTCATCCGGCGCGAGCCGAAGTAGGGCCGTGCGGTGTAGATCTCATCGATCCGATGCTTGAGCGCCAGCTCCAACGCCGACGGTCCCAGCGGCCGATAGTACACGCTGGAGCGGCTCACGCCCAGCAGCTCGCACTGCATGCTCACCGACAACTCCCCCTCCGGCTCGATCAGCGCCCGGCGCTCAGCCCGGCAGGTGCTCGACGCCAGCTTTTTTTTTCAACCAGTTCACCTGGGTGGTCAACCGGCCGATCTCCGCGTAGAGCTGTTCCTGCAGCGCCGCCTGCTCGGCTCTTTGCTGCTCCGTGGCGCTGTCGATGGCGAACAACGCCGGGAGTTGCTCGACCGCGGTCTGCCGCCAGCGCCGCAACTGGTTGGGGTGCACCCCATACTCGGCGGCCACCTGGGTCAGCGACTTCTCCTCGCGCAGCAGCTCAAGTACCGCTCGCGCTTTCAACTCCGCTGAATACGACTTGCGCTTGGCCATGCTACCTATCTTACCCCTTCTCTGCTGTCCAGATTTCGGGGTCCACTATACTCAGATTGCAGTGGCTGGCGCGATCATAGCAGATCGCGCCGGAGAGAGCCGCCTACCTGCACTGCAACCTTCCACTAACTTCGGGACAGTCTCCCCGGAGCTGCAGCCACGCTCCAACACCAGGTGCTTCACGAACAGAGACACTGCTTCCTCGAAACGCATCTGCACCACTCTCCGGACATCAGATAGGTGTGATCCGCGAGGTCGCAGCGCGGGGGAACGTCGGGGCCGTAAGTCCGGATTATCGCTACTTCAAGTGGGCCGATAATCCGCGCGAACAGGCCCAAAACAGTGGAGAGTGTGTCTGTAAGCCGAGATACCAACACGCCT
>CAYNHD010000580.1:0-1910 GCA_964396775.1 uncultured Thermoflexus sp.
TCAAGCAGGAGCGCGAGCACCTCAAGGCGCTGCTGGAGCTGGTCGAGGCCAAGGAGATGACGACCAAAGCCTTCAAGAGCCTCGACGACCTGGCCGGCGTCGGCGACGAGGATGTGGCGCGCCTGGGCGAGCAGATTCGCGCCCGCCTGGATCGCGAGGAGGCGCGCATGGAGATGGCCAGCGCCAACCTACGCGAGCAGATTGACGAGGCCATCGGCATGTCCGAGATCGAGCTTCAGCTTGAGGAGCGCCGCCAGCGCCTCGGCCTGGGCGGGGCGAGCGGGGGCTAAGTGCCCCCGCTGATGCTGCAACTGGTGCGCGCGACGTGCGTATCAGGAGATGGAGGGGGCCGATCGAGAAATCTGGTGCTTGTACCCCCCATCCCTGGCCCTTCCCCCACGAGGGGGGAAGGGAGAAAGCGCGGACTCTATGCCCCTCCCTCCTTGTGGGGGAGGGGTTTGGGGTGGGGGGTACAGGCAATAGCCAGACTTGGCAAACGGTTTTGACCCTCTGTGCCGGCAAGGATCGCCGATGTCGAAAATGAAAGAAGAGATGCGCGGGCGCGCCTGGCGCGCCATGCTCAGCCAGGCGTTCTTCAGCGTGGAAAGCGCGGTGATCATCGCCCTGGCCCTCGTCCTGTTCGGCCTGGGCTACCAGCCGTTTGACTGGTGGCAGTCCGCCTACTGGCTGATCTTCGGCGCGGTCGCCGAGGCGATCTACCTGGGCGCGACGGTGACCGACCCGCAGGCCGCTCACCGCGCAGTGGACGCCATGCTCGCCGAGCAGTACGACCCGGACGCGATCAAGAGTCCGCGCGCCCGCGACCGCCTCAAGCGCGCGCTCGAATACCGCCGCTTGATCGGCGAGGCGGCGCGCAAGCATCCCGGCGCGCTGCGCGTCAGCCTGGAGGCGACCGCCAGCGAGATCAACGAATGGATCGCGCAGATTTACACGCTGGCCCGGCGGCTGGACGAGTTCGAGGAGAACGACATCATCGCCCGCGACCGGCGCATGGTGCCCCACGAGCTAACTACGCTGCGTCGCCGCCTGCGCACGGAGGGGTCGCCGGAAGTGCGCGCCGAGCTGGAAGAGGCGATCCAGACCAAAGAAATGCAGCTTGCCAACCTGCGCGCCCTGGAGAACAACATCAAGCGGGCCGAGATTCAGCTTGAGCAGACTCTCTCGGCGCTGGGCACCGTCTACGCCCAGGTGCAGGTCATTGACGCCCGCGCGGTAGACAGCGCCCGCACCCAACGGCTGCAAGCCGAAGTCCACGAGCAGGTCGCCTCGCTGTCCGACCTGATCGCCGCCATTGACGAGGTGCAAAGCTATCGCGCTTCATCATCGGGGCGCTGAGGGGCGCAGTGACCGCGCTGCCCCCGCCGTCGCTGCCGCCCGGTTATACGCTGCGCCGCGCCACGCTGCGCGACCTGCGCGCCGTGCACCAGTTGGAGCGCCTCATCTTCCCCCGCGACGCTTACCCCTACTTCGACCTGGCCCTGTTGTTCCTGACACCCGGTGTGATTAACCTGAAGATCGGCGCGCCAGATGGGTCGCTGGCGGCCTTCGTCTGTGCGACGCGCGGCCTGGCCCGCGACCGCGCCTGGATCGTCACGCTGGGCGTGAACCCCGTCCACCAGCGGCGCGGCCTGGGTGCGGCGCTGCTGGCCCGCGCCGAAGCGCGCATCGGGCGGCCCTGCGTCCGCCTGACGGTACGCGAGAGCAACCAGCCAGCCATCCGCCTCTACCAGCGGGCCGGATACGTCGTCATCGAGCGCAAGATCGGCTATTACCGCGACGGTGAGGCCGGGCTGGTCATGGAGAAGCGCATTGGGGTGGAGTGACAAATGAGCGCGGGATTCACACGCGCCCCTACAGCCTCACCCCCTAAATCCCCCTCTCCAGCCGAG
>CAYNHD010000581.1:0-1905 GCA_964396775.1 uncultured Thermoflexus sp.
TGAGGTTAACAACAAACACAAACTGGTCACCGACAAGCACGGTGTCCCATCCGTCCACCTCTACGAGCCCGAGGTGGAGTGGGTCGTCTACGAGCCCAAGCAGCCCTTCCTGGTGCTGGACCGCATCTTCCCCGACGGCGTGCGCATTCCCAAGCTATTCTACGACACCAACATCATCCAGTTGCCCACCGTCAAGACGCACGTCTTCACCACCATCACCGGGGCGATGAAGAACGCCTTCGGCGGGCTGCTGGGCCGCAGGCGTCACTGGACTCACGCCGTGATCCACGAGACGGTGGTAGACCTGTTGCAGATTCAGCAGGACATCCACACCGGCGTCTTCGCCGTGATGGACGGCACCTTCGCCGGGGATGGGCCGGGGCCGCGCGCCATGCACTGGCACGAGAAGGACATCCTGCTCGCCTCCGCCGACCAGGTAGCCATTGACGCCATGAGCGCCTACCTGCAGGGCTTCGACCCGATGACCCTGGACTTCATCCGCCTGGGGCACGAGCGCGGGCTGGGCGTCGGCGACCCGGACGAGATCGAGGTCGTCGGCATGGACAAGAAAGACCTGCCGCGCTACGGCTTCATCCAGACGGATACCTTCGCCAGCAAGGGCCAGAAGATGATCTATCACGGCTGGCTGAAGGGGTTTGAGGATATTCTGCTGCGCTCGCCGCTCGTCCCCTGGAGCTACTGGGCCAGCAACGTCTACCACAATTATTACTGGTACCCGTTTGTCGGGCGCAAGCGAGTCGAGGCCGCGCTCGACACCAAGTGGGGACGGCTGTTCGCGCAGTACGGCGACGGGACGGTGGTCATGCCCGGCGTAGACCCCGAAGAGGTGCAGAAGCTGGCGGTAGCGGGCGCGGTGGCAATGGGCGGCGCGCTGTTCCTGGGCGGGCGGCTGCTGGGCGGCTTGCTGGGGCGCAGGCGGCGCTGACAACCTCACCCCCAGCCTCGCTATGCTCGGCTCTTCCCCCTCTCCGTCAACGGAGAGGGGGGGCGAGGCGCGCCAACGCCGAGCGGGGGTGAGGTAAACTCGCAAGAGCCGACAATGAGACGAGGACGCCCCAGAGCGCCCTCGTCGCGTTCTGAGAGGGAACGCAAACGCCCGATCCTGTGGGGCCGGGCGCTGATCGTCCTGCGTTCGCGCAGGAGACGCCGGGGGTTATTCTGACGTTTCTTCGACTACTTCCGGCGAGAAATAGCCGCCGTGCAGGTCGGCGACGCACCAATCATCGCCGTCCTTGTCCATGGTCAGCACGATGCGCGTGTTGATCCGGTTCTCATAATCGCCGTCGCCGTCCACGTCGTGCCTGTCGCGCACGACGGCGGCCAGCTCATATTGCAGAGCCGAACCAGCGATCACGGTGCCAGCCTCGCTGAGCCGCACAATGTCATAGGAGCCGGTGACGATGATCTCTTTGGCGTTGTTGCCCTTGCCCAGGTCGTACTTCAGATCAATGTTGCGCACGCCGCGTGATTCCTCGGCTAGGCCGGCGCTGATGGCGACCAGCGCCGCCGTGCCTTTCTGGAAGGAGTCGCAGGCGACTTTCTGCGCGGCCTCGGCGTCACCCTTGAGCACGGCTTCCATGTAATCTTTGGCCGCATCCGTCGAATCCGAGCCGCAGGCGGTCAGCAGCAGCGAGACGGCCAGCAGGGCCGCCAGAAGACCAAACCGCTTCGACATATGGTGTAACTCCCCTCTTGATCGGCTACGCAGAGCACGAGATATGGCCCAGCAAACGGGCAGATGATACTGCTTTGTGCCGCTGTGCGCAATAGCAGTTGCGCCCGCGCGACAGCCCTCACAGCGGGGGTGCACGAACAACCTGTTGCTAAGGGAAGCTCAGGAATGCTCGCTGAACGCCTCCCCCCTCAGTCCCCCCTCCAGCCGAG
>CAYNHD010000582.1:0-1892 GCA_964396775.1 uncultured Thermoflexus sp.
CGGAGGCTTTTCGCCAACCGTATCGCCGGCGGAGAGGGGGCGGCGAGGCGCGCCAGCGCCGAGCGGGGGTGAGGTCAACCGGTTGATGCGCGGTAGACTCAGGTATGGTTGCCCCGGCGAATCTGGTTAAAGATTTGCGCACCGTTGGAGCCGCCTGCTACACTAGGCTCGCACATCACCCAGGGAGGTTGGAGCGTGCCCGCACAGGCGCTTTATCTCAAGTGGCGGCCCGCGACGTTCGAGGACGTGATCGGCCAGGATCACATCACCCGCACGCTGCGCAACGCACTGCGCCAGGGGCGCATCCGCCACGCCTACCTGTTCAGCGGCCCGCGTGGGACGGGCAAGACCTCGACGGCGCGCCTGCTGGCCAAAGCGGTCAACTGCCTGGACGGCGATCCCGACCGGAGGCCCTGCAACGCCTGCGCCCACTGCCTGGCCGTCAACGAGGGACGCTATCTGGACTTGATCGAGATTGACGCGGCGTCGCACACCGGCGTGGACGACGTGCGCGACCTGCGCGACAAGATCGCTTTTTCGCCCGGCGAAGGCCAGTACAAGGTCTATATCATTGACGAGGTGCACCGCTTCTCTGGCGCGGCTTTCGACGCGCTGCTCAAGACGCTGGAGGAGCCGCCCGCGCACGCCATCTTCGTGCTGGCGACCACCGAGATCGCCAAAGTCCCCGCCACGATCAAGAGCCGCTGCCAGTTGTTCGAGTTCCGCCGCGTGCCGCTGGCCGAGGTGACGGCGCGGCTGGCCGAGATCGCCGAGGTCGAGGGCGTCTCGATTGACCCGGCGGCGCTGACGCTCATCGCCCGCGAGGGCACCGGCAGCGTGCGCGACAGCATCAGCCTGCTCGACCAGCTCATCGCCGACCCGAACGCGCACATTTCGCTGGACATGGCCGAGCAGATTCTGGGCACGGCCAGCGGGCAGAACATTGTCGAGCTGGCAGACGCGCTGATCGCCAGTGACGCGGCGCGCGGCCTGGACCTGATCAACGCGGCGGTTGACGGCGGCGCCGACCCGCGCCAGCTTGGTCAGCAAGTGATCGCCCACTTGCGCCAGGTGTTGCTGGTCAAGATGGGGGGCGAGGCGCTGGTGGACAGCACCGAGGAGCGCCGCGCCGTGTTGCGCGAGCAGGCCGAGGCCATCGGGCGCAAGACGCTGATCGCCGCCATCCGTGCCTTCAACGGGGCGGTCGCCGAGTGGCGCGCCGGGTGGCAGCCGCAGCTTCCGCTGGAACTGGCCTTTCTGGAGAGCATCAAGCCGGTGGCGGAGGAGGAGCCGGAGCCTGCGCCGCGCCCCGCTGCCCATCCGCGCCCGCGCACGCAGCACGACCTGCCGCCGCCCGTCGAGGAGCAGGAGGTCGCGCCGCCGCCTGCTGCCCCGGTCGCCCCTGCCGCGTCCATCCCTGGCGGCCCGTCGCGCGTGCACGTGGCCGATGTGTTGAGCGCCTGGGCGCAGGTGCAAAAGAGCGCGCGCGCCCATCACCCCTCGCTGCCGGCGCTGTTGGAGCATGTCACCCCGCGCGACGTGCGCGGCGATCAGTTGGTGCTCAGCGTGCGCAGCGACATCTTCAAGCAGAAGATCGAAGTGGCCGACAAGCGCGCGGCGCTCGAAGAGGCGCTGTACGCCGTGTTGGGCGTGCCGCTCAAGGTGTCGGTGATCGTGGTGGACGAGGCGCACGTCAAGACACCCGGCGCGAACGACGTGCTGGCGACGGACGATGTGCTGGCCTTCGGCGTCAATGAGTTGGGGGGCGAGATCACCGATCTGGACGATGAGGAATGAGCGGCCATCCGGCGGGCCTTCAGGGGCGGACAGGTGTTGGGATTGGGCTATAGTCTGGGGCGGCTCTTCACTTTACCTCACCCCCGCTCGGCGCT
>CAYNHD010000583.1:0-1891 GCA_964396775.1 uncultured Thermoflexus sp.
CCTCTCTAGCTCTGCTGGAGAGGGGGATTGAGGGGGAGAGGCGTGCGCAGCCAGGTTTAAGTTGCTGCATGTGGGGCGTATCGCAATACGCCCCTACTACAGGGCACAGCAGAGCAGCGCCCTACGGGCAGGCGCTCGAACGGCAGACTTCCGAGGTCTCCCAAAGACTTCGGAAGTCTGATCCATCTCCGCTATCACGCTACCCCATTGCCGCTTTGTTACACCCGTTCAACCAGCGCCTTCGCGCGCTCGGCGATCTGCGCCGCCGTCAGGCCGAACTGCTCGAAGATGACCTGGTACGGGGCCGACGCGCCGAAGCGATCCACGCCGATGGTCGCTCCCTCTGCGCCCACCCACTTCTGCCAGCCGGTGGTCACGCCGGCCTCGACCGACACGCGGGCGGTCACGGCGGGCGGCAGCACGCGGTCGCGGTAGGCTGGCGGCTGGCGCTCGAACCGCTCCCAACTGGGCATACTCACCACACGCGCGCCGATGCCCTCCGCCGCCAGCAGTTTCTGCGCGGCCAGGGCCAGGTGCACCTCCGATCCGGTCGCGATCAGCAGCACGTCCACGTCGCCGCCGGGCGCGTCGGAGAGCACATACGCGCCGCGCCCCACCCCTTCGGCCATGCCCAATGCGGGATCGAGCACGGGCACGTTCTGCCGCGTCAGGGCGAGGACGGTGGGGTGATCGCGGTTCTCGATGGCGCAGCGCCAGGCCGCCGCCGTCTCGTTGGCGTCTGCCGGACGGATGACCTCCACATGCGGCACGAGGCGCAGCGACATGATTTGCTCGACGGGCTGGTGCGTCGGGCCGTCCTCGCCCAGGCCGATGCTATCGTGGGTGAAGACGTACACCGGCGCGAAATGGCTGAGGGCCGCCACGCGCATCGCCGGGCGCATGTAGTCAGAGAAGACGAGGAAGGTGGCGCTGTAAGGGATCAGGCCGCCGTGCGCGGCGATGCCGTTGACGATGGCCCCCATCGCGTGCTCGCGCACGCCAAAGCGCAGGTTGCGGCCCTGGTAGTGCCCTGCCCGGAAGTCCTCGCTCAGGTTCAGGTACGTCCGGGTGGACGAGTCCAGGTCTGCCGCCCCGCCGATCAGCCCCGGCAGGTGCGGAGCCAGGGCGTTGAGCACCTTGCCCGACGCGACGCGCGTGGCGACGGACGTGCCCGCCGCGAAGACAGGCAGATCGGCGTCCCAGCCTTCTGGCAGTGTGTCGGCGAACATGGCCGCCCACTCCGCCGCCCTGTCCGGCTGCGCCCTCTGCCACGCTGCGAACGTCTGCTGCCAGGCTGCCTGCGCCGCCGCGCCGCGCTCGACCGCCTGGCGGAAGTGGGCCAGCACGTCGTCGGGGACGAGGAAGGGCGGTTCCGCCGGCCAGCCGAGATTCTGCTTGGTCAGGGCCACTTCGTCCGCACCCAGTGGCGCGCCATGCACCTCGGCGGTACCGGCTTTGTTGGGGCTGCCGTAGCCGATTACGGTGCGCACCATGATCAGCGACGGGCGCTCCGTCTCGGCGCGGGCGGCGTGAATGGCCGCCTCAATGGCGATCAGGTCGTTGCCGTCGTCAACGCGCAGCACCTGCCAGCCATAGGCCTCGAAGCGCCTGCCCACATCCTCGCTGAAGGAGAGGGACGTGGGGCCGTCGAGCGAGATGGCGTTGTCGTCGTAGAGGTAGATCAGCCGGCCCAGCTTGAGGTGCCCGGCCAGCGACGCCGCCTCCGCCGCCACGCCTTCCATCAGATCGCCGTCGCTGACGATGGCGTAGGTATAGTGATCTACCATGGGATGATCGGGCGTGTTGAAGCGCGCCGCCAGGTGCCGCTCGGCAATGGCCATGCCCACGCCGTTGGCGAAGCCCTGCCCCAGCGGGCCGGTCGTCGTCTCGA
>CAYNHD010000584.1:0-1883 GCA_964396775.1 uncultured Thermoflexus sp.
GCGGGGAGGCTCCCCTTTCCCTGCTTGCGGGGAAAGGGGCCGGGGGATAGGGGTTAAGAAGTGCATAACTCACTCTAGCGAAACTCACCCTGGCAGAGCCTTTCTACGTGTGCTACAATGCCCCTCACCATGGTGGCTGTGGTGCAGTGGTTAGCACGTCTGACTGTGGATCAGAAGGTCGTGGGTTCAAATCCCACCAGCCACCCCAGGTAACGGCGCGTGACGCGCCGTTTTTGTTTGTGTGCGTCCATAAGTCTACAGGCGGTCGGCCCGCAGGGCGTGCGCCCGCACGCGCGCGCGCAGCAAGGCCAGGCGCGCGCGCAGCCCGCTGGCGCTGGCAAGCAGCCGGACGCGCGGCGGGCGCTTGAGGCCGCGTCGCAGCGTCTCACGGCGCTGCTCCACCACTTTGCGCGCCTCCACCGACTGGATCAGGCCCTGCAAAGCGTCTTCATCCTGCTCGCTGGGGCGGCGCAGACCAAAGACCTCCCAAATGCTCACCTCGCCGGTGTCAGTCTTCGGCGTCGGCGGCGGCAGGACGCTCTCGTGCCCAGCCTGATCGGTGGCGGCGGGCGCTGTCGCGCCCGGCACCTCGCGCGGCGGCGTGGGGCGCGGGGGAACAGTCTCGGCGTCCTGCGGGGCCGGTCGCGCGAACGGTGACGGTGCGCTCTCGGCGGGCGGCATCACCGCCGGGATGCCGCGCGGCGGCGTCGCCCGCCGGTAGTCCGGCTCTGGCTCTTCGGGCGTTGCGCTGACGGAGGGTTGTGGCTCCGGTGGGACGACCGCCGGCGGCGGGGCAATGGTCGGCGGAAGCGGCACTTCCTCTGGAGCCGCCTCAAGGGGCGGCGCAGGCGCTTCGGCTTTTGATTCCAGCGGCGGCACAGGCGTCGGGATCGGACTCTCCTGCTGGGCGGCGAGGGTCTCGCGCAGACCAGCGGGCGGTTTTGGCTCGGTATCCGCCTCGAAACTGACGGCGCGCGCGGCTGGAGCGGCGATTTCCTCGCCAGGAGTCGCGGGCGGTGCGCCCTCTGCTGTCTCTGCGCTGGCCACCGGAGCGCCTTCCGGCGCGGTCATGGGTTGCGCCGGGAAAGCACCGATAGAGGCAGGGTGGCGGCGCTGGTACTGGGCGCGCTCGGCAGCGTTCAGCCGTCCCTGGATGCCCAGCCGGGCGCGGTAGGCGTCGTCCATGCGCAGGCCAAGCGCGTTCACCTGCTGGCGTAGCTCGCGCAGGCTGGCGGCCATCATCGCCGCGAACTGCTTGCGCCCGCTCAGTTGGTCGCGCAGGAAGCCAAGCGGCCCCCTGGGCTGGTACTCGACCGTCCACTGCACGCTGGTGCCGTCCGGCCCCGGCTGCAGGCGGATGCGCCCGCGCATGGCGCGGTATGGCCCACCCTCGATCAACTCGTATTCATAGCCCAGGCCGTCTACCCAGGCTGTGATCTGCTCGATGACATCTTTGCCGCCGCCGGTGACGGCGCAGCGCCGGCGGGTGCCCAGCCCGGTTTGCTGCGTGGTGAGCACCGAGACGCTCGTATAGCCGGCGTGCCACTCGGCGAGCTTGTAGGGGTCGGAGATGAACTCCCAGATAATCTGCGGGGGCGCGTCAATCAGGATGCGCTGGTCAATCAACGTCACGGTCGCCCGTCCGTTCTAGCTCCGTTCACAATCTGGCACATGCGCTTGCGGGGAGCGTAGCCATTGCTTTCTCCCGGCCCGCGCACCCATTCTAGCGTAATGTGCGCCGGACTGAAAGTGGGGCGCGCGTCAAGGGTCCACGAACGAGTTGTTGGGCGATTGCCAGAACGCCCCTATCCCCTGGCCCCTTCCCCCGGCAAAGCCAGGGGAAGGGGAGAAGTGCCTGTCAGATCGTCCCCCCTCTAGCTCGG
>CAYNHD010000585.1:0-1882 GCA_964396775.1 uncultured Thermoflexus sp.
CCCTCTAGCTTCGCTGGAGGGGGGATTGAGGGGGGAGGCATTCAGCGAGCATTCCTGAACTTCCCCTGGCAACAGATTGTTTGAGCACCCCTGGGCGCACCCAACCACCGGCCCGGCTACGGCTCCGCGTCCGGCGGCAGGAACTCGACCGTATCGAGAATCGCCTGCAACGCCCCGCGTTGAGCGGCCAGCGCGTCGAACGGCTCGACGGCGGTGAAGAAGGCGTAGCTGCCCTGGCCCACACGCAGCGCGGCGAACCAGCCGGTTGTGTCCGTCTCGTCGGCGCAGCCCACAGCGGCGTAGTAGGTGCCGACCCCCTCGTGCCCGCCGACGCTGAAAGTCATCTGCTCGTCCAGCCCCAGGTTGCACGAGGAGCCGACGAGCGAGCCGCGCAAAATCTGGATGCCATCCGCCCACAGGTTGAACTCGCCGTTGAAGTCTACCACGTTGGGAAAGCCCCAGTACAGATAAATGTAACCCTGCACGCCATCGGACAGCGGCCCGACGTAGATGGTCAGGGGGATGCTGCGCGTCTGGCCGTCGAAGGCGCTGAAGGGCACCTCCAGGTGTAGCGCGTTCCAGCCCTCTGGCAGCGCGATGCGCAGCGGCGGTGGCGTCCCCGGCACGACGGCGGGCAGGCCAGCGGTGGGAGCGGCGGTGCCAGCGGGAGACGGCGTGACAGACGTGCTGGCGGTGGGAACGGGCGTGCGCGCGGGCAGAGGCGTGCGCGTAGCTGCCGCTGTGGGCGTGGCGCGGAACGGTGTGAAGGTCAGCGTCGGCGTGGCGCGCGCTTCCTCCACCACTGGCACCGCCGCCAGGTCGCCGCTGATGTCCATCTGCGCGGCAAGCACCCACCCTTGCAGGTCCTCCACCGTCACGAGCAGGTAGACGCCGCTCGCCGTCTGGCCGAGCACGGGCAACCGCTCGCGCTGGTAGGCGTAGGTCAACGGGGCGGCGCTGCGGTCGGGTGTGGGGAAGACGAACGCCCGCTCGACCGCGACCAGTGCCGTCACCGTTCCTGGCGGCGTGGGCGTGCGACCCTGCGCCCCGGCGACCGTCACCGGTGCGCCCAGCGCGGCGATCAGGCCGACGAGCGCCGCCCACAGCCGAAGCCAGCGGCTCCACCGGGCGCGCGGGCCGGAGGACGAATGAGCAGAGGGCATGGTAAGTCTCCTGGTGCGTCAGCGTGGGGATGATTGTAGCGCGCCGAGCGCGCGGGGCCAACGGGCGCGGCGGGCGGAACGCCCTCATTCCTCCGGGCGCGGCTCCTGGCTGAGAGCGTCGCGCACGGCCTCGACAATCTGCCTGGGCGTGATCGGCTTGACCAGGAACTGGTCGGCGTCCAGATAGCGCACCGTGTCGCGGAAACGCGGGTAGGCGGTGAGCACGATGATGCGCACCTCGCGCAGGGCCGGAATCTGCTGGATGCGCCGCATGACCGACTCGCCGCCCAGCATGGGCATGAGCATATCCATGATGATCAGGTCGGGGACGCGGCTGCTGAGATATTTGAGCGCGTCGGCCCCGTTAGCAGCCTCGTCCACAGTGTAGCCTTCGCGCTCCAGAACCATCCGGTAAAGCGTGCGTAGCTCGGCGTCATCGTCAACGATCAAGATCAGATAAGACATGACACCCCCCCCCGCTCTGTGGCCACCCGGCACTACCGCTCGCCTACGCCCTGGACTTTCATGCATTATAGCATAGCCGTTTTAGGGCCACGCTTTCCGCGCGTGTACCCGAATAGAGGCCCTCTGAGAAGTCGTGCACCTGCGTTGCCCCCCATCCCCGGCCCTTCCCCACGAGGGGGGAAGAGAGAAAAGCGCGCACTCTAGTGCATGTTGGCGGAAGTCCACCAGTGGCTGTTCGATGGTTTACCCCACCC
>CAYNHD010000586.1:0-1880 GCA_964396775.1 uncultured Thermoflexus sp.
AGTGATACGTGTGAACGCTGACAGTAGCCTCACCCCCAGCCTCGCTGTGCTCGGCTTGCCCCCTCTCCACGACGTGGAGAGGGGGCGGCGAGGCGCGTTAGCGCCGAGCGGGGAGAGGCTATCTCCCCCTAGAGCCTGCGGCACTCCAACCGCTGCGAGGCAATGTCCATCGCCTCCCAGATGCGCTGGAAGCGAGTCAGGCCGCCCTCGAAGGCGCTCGATTCCCCCTGCACCGCGAACAGCCCGCTGCCCTCAATAAGCGTCCGCTTGGCAGCGAAGTAGGCCGCGTGATCGGTCACGAAGTGGAACAGTCCGCCGGGCAGCAGGATGCGGTGAATCTGGCGCAGCAGTAGCTCGCTCAGCAGGTCCTCTTTGCGCTCGCTGGGGGCCAGCTTCGGCGGCGGGAAGAGCAGCAGCGCCTCATCAGCAGCCCCGTCTGGCACAATCGGGAGCGCCAGACGCAGGTCGGCGCGGACGATGCGCACGTTGTCCAGGTTGGCTGCGTGCGCGCGGTTGGCCGCGTCCCACACCGACTTGATGTGCCGCTCAAAGCCGACGAAGTAGCGGTCGGGCTGGGCCTGCGCCTGCCTCACCAGAAACTCGCCGCGCCCGCATCCGAGGTCGAGCACCAGCGGCGCGCGGACGCCGAACAGCGTCTCCGCCGAGATGGGGGGCAACGTCTGCGGGTGGTAGTGCAGGTCGCGCCCGTTATAGACGCGGATGTAGCGCGCCTGGACGTGTTCCGGCGGCTCGCTGGCCCGAAACCGCTGCAACTTGAGCCTGGCCATGCGCCCAGTCCGTCTCAGGAGAGTTTGCCGTGCCGGGGGTCGCCGTGCAGCGAGCGCCCCGGCGGAACGTCGCGCGAGATGAATACGTACTGCTCGAACGCCGCGTCATCGTTGCTGTCGTAGCCAAACGCGGCGCAGAAGTCGAAATAGGGGCCGAAGTGGTAGGTCGCCGTCTGGAGTTCGTACTGCATCAGCCGGGCAGCGACGGACACTTCCAGGTAGCCGGTGCGCGCCCAAGCCGCATAGACCGGCGCGCGGTCGTAGGGCACGGCGCGGAACTCCGCTTCCCACGCGCCGTCGCGTCCGGCCAACAGCAGGTATTGTGCCGCCGGGTCTCCGTTGTAGGGCGCGCCCACCGCCCCGCTGTTGAGCACCCACCGCCCGCCAACCCGCCGCTGGTAGGTGCGGTGCGTGTGCGCGCCGACCACCACCGGCTCTGGCGCGCTGTCTACTGCTGCCAGCAACTCGTCGTCGGTCATCCAGAAGCCCAGGCCCTCGTTCAGCGCGCGCAGACTGCCATGCACGAGGCGGATCGCGGGCAGCCCCGGCAGCGCGATCAGGCGCGAGCGGGGCAGCGCTTCCAGGTAGGCGATGTCGTCGGCAGAAAGCTCCTCCTGGGCCAGGCGATGCACGGGCAACCAGAATGGCGGGGCCCAGTCTTCGCCCGGCGCGCCGTGCCGGCACTTGAGCACGTATTCCTCGTGGTTGCCGAAGACAACCGGCCAGCCAAGCGCGCGCACGCGATCCAGGCATTCCTTGCTCTGCGGCCCGCGATTGACCACATCCCCGTTGACGTACACACGGTCGGGCCGCACCTGATCCAGGTCGCGCAGCACGGCTTCCAGCGCGGGCAGATTGCCGTGAATGTCTGAGACGATGGCGATGCGCACCACGATGCTTCTGTTTCCTTGACACCTGAAGGGGCGCGTATTATGGCCAAGTTCGGGGCGCGCTGCAACCCTGGTGAAGCGTTGGGGTGCACGAACAACCTGTCGCCAGGGGAAGTTCGGGAATACTTGCTGAACGCCCCCCCTCAGTCCCCCCTCCAGCGAAGCTAGAGGGGGGACGATCTGGCAAGCCGCTCGCCCCTTC
>CAYNHD010000587.1:0-1876 GCA_964396775.1 uncultured Thermoflexus sp.
GCGCGGGTCTACATCGCCGATCTTCAGCCCCGCTGTGACCGGCACGGACGGGTGAATCAGCCCGCGCAGCACGCCGTCAAACGGCGCGCGCACTTCCTGGCCGCTGACAGTCGCCAGCACGTCGCCCGCGCGCACGGCGTCGCCAATGGCTGCCAGCGACACGACCGTGCCCGCGCAGGGCGCGCGCAGCACGCGGTCGAGCGTGCGCCCCTGGACACTGCCCGGCCTGCCGGTGTCCGGCTCTGCCGCCCCCTGCCAGAGCACGCGGCCCAGGAAGTGCCCCCGGTTCGTCTCGATGACCGCCTGACAGTCGTCACCGGCGGTGAAGCCCGGCCCTAGCCCGATGACCAGCGGCGCGTCCGACTGCGCCGTGCCCAGGTTGCGCTTGGCCAGGCGCGCGTCCACCACGACCGTCGGGCGCAGCGCGCCAATGCTCGCCCCGCCTGGGTCAACCAGCACCGGCACCTCGCCGGCGGCCTGCACCTGGGCTATCTCGCCGGGATGGGCCACGCGCCGCGCCGTGAGGCCCTCAACCGTGACGCGGCCCTCGAACACCGCCGAGGCAAAGGCGACGACCCGCCGGATGGCAAGCGGGCGTTCCAGTTCGATCACCAGCACCGGAAAGCCCACCTTCACCAGCCGGTAGACCACGCCAGAAGCGAGGTCGCCCCCGCCCCGGACGATCACGGAGACGCGGCTAAATAACACCGAGGCCCTTCTCGCGCAGCCTGGCCACCACTCGCTCCGGCGTCAGCGGGATGCGGTCGAACCACACGCCGGTCGCGTCGTGCACCGCCGCCACAATCGCGGGAGCCAGGGGGATGAAGGGCATCTCGGCCATGCCGCGCGCGCCCCAGGGGCCGCGCGGGTCGGCGTATTCGAGGATGACCGATTTGGTCTCTTCTGGGATGTCCAAGATCGTCGGGATCAGGTAGGTTGACAGAGTGGGGTTGAGGATACGCCCCTCTTTGGTCACCAGGTTCTCCATGACCGCGTACCCTAGCGCCTGGACAACCGCGCCCTCTACCTGCCCTTCGATCAGGTGCGGGTTGATCGCCTTGCCGACATCGTGCGCCGAAACCACGCGCACCACGCGCACGTGCCCGGTCTCAACATCCACTTCGACCTCGACGAACTGCGCCATATAGCCATAGGACACGTTTGGCTCGCTGCGCCCGGTCTCCGGGTCGTAGGGAGTCGTCTTGGGCGCGCGGTACTGGTAGGTGGCAATGGCCGGGCGCTCCTCGGCCCGCCACTTCTCCAGCGCCAGCTCCGCCGCCCCCTTGATCGCATTGCCAGCCATGAAGGTCATGCGCGAGGCCGATGCGCTGCCCGAATTGCCGGCGTAAGTTGTGTCGTGGCCGAGAAGCTCGACCTTCTCGACGGGCACCCCAACCGCTGCGGCAGCCATCTGCACGAAGACGGTGTGCGCGCCCTGGCCCACGTCAGCGCCCACCTCGCGCACCACCACGCGCTCGATCTCGGTGGAGCCGTGTAGCTCCACAGTCGCCCAGTTCCCTTCGGGCGCGCCGAAGCTGAAGCCGACGTTCTTGAGACCGATCGCCATGCCAACTCCGCGCCGCTTGGCCGGGTCTGCTGGCTGGGCGACGGGCCGGCGCTGCCACTGCCCGCCCGCGTGTTCCCAATAGCCGCTCTGCACGGCGCCGTCGGCCAGCACGCGATCCAGCGTGACGCCGGGCGGCAGCGACGAGCCAACCACGGTAATGCTGCCATCCTTGAGCACATTCATGGCGCGCAACGCCACCGGGTCCATGCCGAGCGCCTCGGCCAGCCTGTTCATCTGCCCTTCGGCGGCAAAGGCACCCTGCGGCCCGCCAAAGCCCCGGAACGCGCCGCTGGGCACGTTGTTGGTATA
>CAYNHD010000588.1:0-1869 GCA_964396775.1 uncultured Thermoflexus sp.
AACCATCGAACAGCCACTGGTGGACTTCCGCCAACATGCACTAGTGCTGGTAGTCGAGCAGCACAACCTGCGTCTGCTCCGGCAACGCCCCAGGCGCGACGCGCAGCATCGCCTGTGTCTCGATGCTGTTGATGCCCATCTCTTTCAGGAAACGATCCACCGGGTCCAGTTCCAGGCCGCGCAGAGCGGGCGTCTGGAAATGCATGGGGATGACGATGCTCGGCTCCAGCAGGCTGATCACCTCCGCCGCTTGCCCCGACGACAGCCCGCCGCCGCCGCCCACCGGCACCAGGGCGATGTCCACCGGCCCCAGCGCGTCAATCATGGACTGGCTTGGCACGTGATCCAGGTCGCCCAGGTGAGCCACCGTCAGAGCGTTGTAGTCCAGCACATAGACCACATTGCGGCGCGGCACTTCGCGCGCCTGGTCGTAAGTGGCCACGCCGATGATGAAGACCTCGCCGATCTCGTACTCGCCCGGCCCCTGGATAACGTGCGTCGCGCCTTTGACCGCCGCCAGATGGTTGTGACCGGGCGCGTCGTGGCTGATGGTCACGATGTCTGCCTTCAGGCGCAGCGGCTCATAGCCCAGACTGGCGTCAAACGGATCGGTGACGACGGTGGCATAGCCACGCTCAACTACCCGAAAGCAGCTATGCCCATACCAGGTAATGTCCATACCGAGTTCCTTACGTGCCCAGCGAGATCGAATTTCGCTAAGAATCCTGGAAATTATACCGTATCTGGCGGGGCCTGCACAAAAGGGGGTGCAGCGGATGCATGGAAAGGTTGACAGAGACTTGCCGGACGCGGGGCATTGATCTCATCCCCGGCCTCATTACGCTCGGCCTGTCCCCTCTCTTATTCACTTTGCCAGGGAGGGGCTAGAAAGAGACTCCCGAAGTTTTGAAAACTTCGGAAGTCTGGTGTCGGCACGCCAGCGCCGAGCGGGGGTAAGGTTTGTAGGGGAGGGTTTGAAAACCCTCCCCTACGTCTTGATCGGCGGGGGTGTCCGTAGGGGCGTATGGCAATACGCCCCTACGGGAACACGCCACCAGTCACCCGCGCCGTCGAATGGCGGGATATCCTGGCTGATTTCTCAAAGAGCATTAAACTCTCCCCTACGACTGGGCGCAGCAAAGCAACGCCCCTCCCTGACAGGTTTTGCCCGCCCCCAACCCAGCGACCCCTGGTGAGAACTCGCGCAATCCATGCTCCCGCGCTATAGTGATCGCCTGTTGCCAGGGGCGCTGCTCCACCATACCCGTCGGGGCGTATTGCCATACGCCCCGCGAAGATCAGTATGCGCCCGGCAGAAACGGGAATACCCTTGATGGGCACTCCACGCCTGTACGACATCAGCCGCACGGTGTCGCCGGCGCTGGCCGTGTGGCCCGGCGACGCGCCCTTCGCCGCTGAGCATGTCCTGCGCCTGCGCGACGGCGCATCGGTCAACCTGACCACGCTCACCCTCAGCGCGCACGCGGGCAGCCATGCCGACGCGCCCTACCATGTCGTGGACGATGGGCCGCACCCCGCCGAGCTGCCGCTCGACCCGTACCTCGGCCCGGCTCACGTGGTGACGGTCGCCCGGCGCGCGGGTGGCATCCTCCCCGATGACCTGGCCGGGCGCGATCTGAGCGGGATGCGTCGCCTGCTGATCCGCACCTGGGTGAGCGACCTGCCCGACGACATCTGGCCGGAAGGGTTCCCGCACCCGACCATCGCCCTGGTAGACTGGCTGGCCGCGCGCGGTGTCGTCCTGCTGGGGCTGGACAGCCCGTCAGTAGACGCCTTCGACAGCACGGACCTGCCCTGTCATCACCGGTTGTGGGAGCGGGGCATGGTGCACCTGGAATCGCTGCGCCT
>CAYNHD010000589.1:0-1867 GCA_964396775.1 uncultured Thermoflexus sp.
GGGCGCCCGGATTTGAACCGGGGACCTCACCGACCCGAACGGTGCGCGCTAGCCAGGCTGCGCTACGCCCCGAAGCACAGCGTAGTGTACCTTAGGCGGTACGGCTTGACAAGGGCCAAGTTGGGCGCGTGCAAAGGTTGTAGGGGCGTGTTGCAGTACGCCCCTACGGGGGCGCAGCAGAGCAGCGCCCCTGCCTGACAGGTCTTGCACGCACCCGCCAGGTTTGCCGCATCACGCGGCTGAGCACACAGGATAAACGCATGGCCAAGCAGCAGTCTCCCCGCAAATTCAACACGCTGACCGATTACGTGCGCTACCAGACCGGCGGCCTAACTTCGGCGGTGGGCCGTTGGCTGTACGCGCGCGGCGTTCACCCGGACATGATCACCTTCGTCGGGCTGACCATCGTGGCCGTCGCCGCCTACGTGGCCGCGCAGGGCGAGTTCTTCTGGGCGGCGATCATCATCATCGCCGGCGCGCCGCTCGATGCGGTGGACGGCGCGGTGGCCCGCGCGATGGGCCGCACGGACAAGTTCGGCGCACTGTGGGACTCCACGCTGGATCGCTACGCGGACGGCTTCCTGTTCATGGGCATCGCCTATTATTACAGCACGCAGGGCAACCAGACCGCCGTCCTGCTGGCGATGCTGGCCCTGATCGGCACGCAGTTGGTCAGCTACGTTCGCGCGCGGGCCGAGGGCATTGACGTGGACTGCAAGGTCGGGCTGTTCACGCGCATGGAGCGCATGTTCGTCATCCTGGCCATGCTGCTGACCGGCTATGTGATCGCCGGGCTGTGGGTGCTGGCCATCGGCACCAATTTCACCGTGTTGCAGCGCGTCTGGCACGTCTACCGCGAGATTCAGCGGCGCAAGCAGGAGCCAGCAGCATGACTTTTCACCGGCGCGGGCTGGAGATCGGCCCTTTCAACCTGTTCGGCCTGGAGATCAACCCGACCTTTCACTGGTACGGGCTGATCATCGTGACTGGCATTCTGGCGGCGGCCTGGCTTGTCGCCTGGATGGCCCGCCGCGAGAAGGGCAAAGACCCCGATCACGTGTGGAACGGGCTGATCTGGGTGGTGGCCCTGGCCGTGATCTTCGCCCGGCTGTGGCACGTGCTATTCCCCTCGGTATCGTCGGTCGAGGCCGGGCGCACCGCCGAGTGGTACCTCACCCATCCCTTCGACCTGCACGACGGCCCGTTCATCATCTGGAGCGGCGGGCTGTCCATCTTCGGGGCGGTGCTGGGCGGGGCGCTGGGCGTCGCCCTCTACGCGCGCAAGCACCGGCTCGACCTGCTCGGCTGGCTGGACATGGCGGCCATATCCGTGCCGCTGGGCCAGGCCATCGGGCGCTGGGGCAACTTCGTCAACGAGGAGCTATACGGCAAGCCGACCGACCTGCCCTGGGGCCTGCGTATCAGCAACCCGCCCGCCGAATACGCCGGGGAGACGCACTTCCACCCGTTGTTCCTCTACGAGTCGCTGTGGAACCTGGCATCGGTCGCCGTGCTGCTGTTCATCTGGCTGCGCTGGCGCGACCGGCTGAAGAAGGGCGACTTCGTGCTGCTCTATGCCATCTCCTACGGGACGGTACGTTTCCTGCTGGAGTTCCTGCGCATCGAGGTCACGCTTTCTGGCGGGGTGAACGTGTCGCAGGTGTTCAGCCTGGGTGCGGCGATCCTGGCCGCGCTGCTGCTGGCCTACCGTCACCGGCGCGCGCTGTGGAGTTGGCTGCGCGCCGCGTGAGGGGATTAAGCTCTGCTGCGCCCAGGTATACCTCACCCCCCCCCCGGGGGGGGGGGGGGCCCCCCCCCCCCCCCGCCCAAACAAAGGGGTGGTAAAGGTGTGGGTGTGGAGTTGGTG
>CAYNHD010000590.1:0-1859 GCA_964396775.1 uncultured Thermoflexus sp.
TGTGGATGGATCGCGCCCGCCAGGATCGCCTGACAGCGCTGACCAGCCACCTGCCCCACCTGCTCTCCTTCGCCCTGATGCGCCTGGCCATGGACGGCGCGGCGGAAGATTCGGCGCTGCTGGAACTGGCGGCGGGCGGCTTCGACGGGGCGACGCGCCTGGCCCGCACCGACGCGGCGATGATCGTCGGCATGTTCAGCACCAATGCCGAACTGTTGCGCGAGACCGCGGCCCGCCTGCGCGAGCACCTGGATCATCTGGAAGCGTTGCTCGACGAGCCGGAACAACTGGAACAGGAATTAAGCGCAATCGTGGCGGCGCGCCGCGCTTATACAGCGACCTATGGGGAGCGATTGATCACATGAGCGGCCTATTGACAACTCTGCGCGTGCGTCCCGGCGCGGCGTTGTGCGGGACAGTGAGCGTGCCGGGCGACAAGTCGCTCTCGCACCGCGCGCTGATCCTGGGCGCGCTGGCCGAGGGGACGAGCCGGGTGCGCGGCTGGTTGCCCGCCGGTGACACGCTGGCGACGCTGCGCTGCATTCAGGCGCTGGGGATCGCCGTCGAGCGGGCGGATGCGACGACGCTCGCCGTGCAGGGGCGCGGGCTGGGGGGCCTGCGAGCTCCCGCCGCCCCGCTTGATTGCGTCAACGCGGGGACGGCTATGCGCCTGCTGGCGGGCGTGCTGGCCGGGCAACCCTTCCCCAGCATTTTGGACGGCAGCGCGCAGTTACGCCGCCGCCCCATGCGCCGCATCACTGAACCGCTGCGCCGTATGGGCGCGCAGATCGCCGACACCGACGGACACGCGCCCCTGTACATTCGCCCGGCGGCGCTGCGCGGCATGGCGCACACATTACCTGTCGCCAGTGCGCAGGTCAAGAGCGGCATTCTGCTGGCGGGGCTGTTCGCCGATGGCCCGACGACCGTCAGCGAGCCGGGGCCGGCGCGCGATCACACCGAGCGCATGTTGCGGGCGATGGGCGCGCGGGTGGACGTGAACGGCTTCCGCGTGACGCTCACGCCGGGTGTGCCGCTGCGCCCGCTCGACCTGACCGTGCCCGGCGATCCGTCGTCGGCAGCATTCGTGCTGGTCGCGGCGCTGCTGGCCGCCGAAGGCGACGTGCGCGTGACCGGCGTGGGCGTCAACCCGACGCGCACGGGTCTGTTCGACATTCTGGCGGCGATGGGCGGCCCCGTGATCTGCGAGCGCGAACGGCTGGAAGGTGGCGAGCCGGTGGCTGATCTGCTCGTCCGGCGGGCGGCCTTGCGCGGGACGGAGGTGGGCGGCGATCTGATCGTGCGCGCCATTGACGAGTTCCCGGTGCTGATGGTGGCGGCCACGCAGGCCGTCGGCGAGACCATCGTGCGCGACGCGGCGGAATTGCGCGTCAAGGAGACGGACCGCATCGCGGTGATGGCCGCCGAGCTGCGCAAGCTGGGCGCGACGATCGAAGAGCGTCCGGACGGCTTTCGCATCGTCGGGCCGCAGCGTTTGCGCGGCGCAGTGGTACAGGGACACGACGATCACCGCGTGGCCATGGCGCTGGCCGTCGCCGGGCTGGTGGCGGATGGCGAAACGGTGATCGAGGACGCGGCCTGTGCCCATGACTCCTTCCCTGGCTTCGTCGAGACGATGCAGGTGCTCGGCGCGGAGATGGGGTGGGGCGATTATGACTGAGCGCGTGGGCTTGCTCGGCTGGCCGGTGACGCACAGCGTCTCGCCGGCCATGCACAACGCCGCCTTCCGCGCCCTGGGGCTGGACTGGCGCTACGATCTGCTGCCCGTCCCGCCCGATCACTTCGCCGAAGAGGTGGCGCGGCTGCTGGCTGCGGGCTATCGCGGCTTCAACGTGACC
>CAYNHD010000591.1:0-1857 GCA_964396775.1 uncultured Thermoflexus sp.
CAAGGTGCCGTCCGGCTGCACGGGCACGGTGTGCGGGTGTACGCCACCCAGCGCCGCAATCCCACCCGCTTCGTACACAAACGTATGCGCCTTGTCGCCGAGAATCACCTCGTCCCCGCGCCCGCAGTGGGCCAGCACCGCAACCAGGTTACCCATCGTCCCGCTGGCCACAAACAGGCCGGCTTCCTTGCCCAGCCGCCGCGCCGCCGCGTCCTGCAAGGCGTTCACCGTCGGGTCTTCGCCGAACACGTCATCGCCGACGGCTGCCTCGGCCATCGCCTGGCGCATCTCCGGTGTCGGCCAGGTCACCGTGTCGCTGCGCAGATCGATCCTATCCATCCGTCCCTCGCTTCACCACGCCGCAAAAATCCGCCCGACGTTCACAGAGCACGCCGGGCGAAGGAAGTATCAGCAAACCAACACCATCAGGCCACGACGGAGAGCAGCCAGCAAAACAGCGCCGCGCACAGCAGCAAGACGCCGATCACAATGATCGGGATCGTCGTTGCCGTGACGCAAGCCGCCGGCAGGAAGAAGAGCACTTTGGCGGCAGTGGCCACCCAGGGAGGCACTTCGGCGGCGTCGGCAAACTCGGTCGGCGCGCCCACGTACTCAATCTCGCGCTCACCCTGCCCCTGGCGCTCGTCCATCCCTCGCTCTCCACACTCGCTGGCGCGGCCTAGTAACGCTTGACCAGCGCGCGGTAGACCGTTGGCTGGCGCGTCTGCAATGTCTGGAACTCCTCGCGGCACTTACGCACTTCGTCGAGGTCCACGCGGGCCACGCAGTAGCCTTCGCGCGGCTCGCCGCTCTCCGGGTCTTTCTCGTCGGCCAGCGAGGCGTGAACCTTGCCGCGCGGCCCGATGATGGCGCTCTCGCCGCCGAAGCTGAGCGTCACGTCCTCGCCCACACGGTTGGCGGCAGCGACATAGAGCGCGTTCTCATACGCCCGCGCGCGGATGTACGTGCGCCATTCCTCGATCTGCGCCTTTTCCCAGTTCGCCAGCACGCAGATCAGTTCCGCGCCATCGAGCGTCAGCGAGCGGGCCACTTCCGGGTAGGCCAGGTCCCAGCCGAGCGTCAGCCCGATGTGACCGATCTCCGTCTCGAACACAGGCAGGCGAAATCCCTCGCGGAAGGCCATGCGCTCTTCGCCGCGCAGGTGCACCTTGTTGTAGCTGCCGACCAGTTCGCCGTCCGGCCCTACGAGCACGGCGGAGTTGTAGAGCACGCTTTCCACCTTCTCCTTGCTAACCATGCCGAAGGCGATGTACACGCCAAATTCCGACGCGCGCTGGGCGATCAGATTCACGGACGGGCCGGGGATGCGCTGGGCCAGCTCGGTGAAGCGCACGCCCAGCTCGAAGCCGCTCGTCACCAGCTCCGGGAAAACAATGAGGTCAACCTTCTGCTGCGAGGCGATCTTGGACACGAACTCCGACATCTTGACCAGGTTATCTTCCGGCTCGCCCAACGCCGGCTTCATCTGGACGGTAGCTATCGTAATCTCACGCATGGGTTCTCCTCGTTCGGGGGAATCGCGCCGCGTCAGCAACGCGGCGGGGGCACTGCGCTGTTCTCAGCGGGCTAATGGTGCCTTAAACCCGCCTTCTTGTCAAATCACAGGGCAGCACCCGAACAGATGAGCGGGGAGGGTTGCTCCCGCAAGCCCTGAGAGACCATGCAGAAACCTCACCCCCCAACCCCCTCCGTTAACGGAGAGGGGGAGTCGCTGGGCGATTAGGTCCCCTCACCGCGTGTGATCTTGTTGGCGAAATGCCTCCGTAGGGGCGTATAGCAATACGCCCCTACGAAACCAGCGCGTGCTTAGTTCGCCAACAGTATCGCGTGTGGAGA
>CAYNHD010000592.1:0-1856 GCA_964396775.1 uncultured Thermoflexus sp.
ATCTTGTTCATGGCCGAGCTAGACGGCTTCAACCAGCCGCTGGCTGTCACCTTCCCGTCGAGCTACCGCCCAATCGAGGAACTAGAGGCGCAGCTCGAGGCGCTTGATATGGGGTTCTAGCCACATCGCACACACCGGCCCCTTGCGCGCCAGCAAGGGGCCGGTTGCCTTTTCCCCTCCATGTCCCTGGCGCAACCTCTATCACCTGCCCGCGTATAGGGTTTGTGAGCATTGCCTGCGCTGTTCGCCTGGGCAAGACCGCCCCACAAGGAGGAGACCATGAGAATGCAACGCTTGCTGCGCCTCGTGCCGTGCCTGGCGCTGATCGCGCTGCTGGTCGCCAGCCCCGCCCTGACCGCGCTGGCCCAGGGCGGCGAGCAGGCCGTCAACTGCAACGGCCTCAGCGACGCCGATTGCCAGGTCATCGTCGAGGCGACCGCCGCCATGCAGGGCCTGCACGCCTTCAGCATCCCCGAATGGAGCGTGAACCTGACGGTAGACGACGGCCAGGAGACCATCCAGATTCGCCTGGCCGGTTCCGGCGCGCTGGTGCTGCCCCAGTCGCTGGTCGCGCTGGCCAGCGACCTGCCGCCGATGACCGGCTTCACCGACCTGGCCCCCCTGGTGGCGTTCGTCGAGCAGCTTGACGCGGCTACCCTGGTGACCATGCTCCAAGAGATGGGCGCCTATCTCGTCCTCGACGAGATGGTGCTGCCGGGACCCGTCCAGACATTGGGCTACCGCATCGAGATCATCTTCAAGGACATGGGCCTCTACATGCACGCGCCCTCGCCCACCGGCAGTAACGCCTGGTTCGGCGAGAAGCTGACGCTGACCCCCGACGACCTCAGCGAGCTAGAGACCGGCCTGGCTGAGTTGCTGACGGAGCTTCAGAGCGAGGAGACCGCCCAGATGCTCGCCCAACTCTCCGAGCTTTCCGGGCCAGTGCAGCGCCTTTACACGCTGCTGGGCGCGCACATTAGCTCGACGCGCGGCCCCGATGCCGTCTTCAACGGCCAGACCATGCACACCTTCACCACCTCCTTCGACCTGAAAGGGTTTCTTGCCGACCCAGACCTGCCCCCGGCTCTGCTCAGCCTGCTCCAGAACCCGGCCCTGGCTGCGCTTGAGCTTGAGCTGGGAGAGTTGGAGACGCTCAACGAGACCCAGATTCAGTTCGTGCTGATGACGGCGGGGCTGCTCATCGCCAACTCGTCTATCACGATGGAGCAGTGGATCGGCGTCGAGGACAGCTATGTGCACCGCGTCGGCCTGGACATCGCCCTCGACCTCAACCTGGAACTTCTGGGTGAAGAAGCGGAGACGCAGAGCACCGCCATTGACGGCTCGGCCTTGCTGACGCTGGATGACATCAACACCGCGACGCTGGACGGCATCTCGGTGCCCGCTGTCTACTACCCGCTCGACGACACGGAGGACTTCCTGATCGGCACGCCCGACATGATCAAGGGCCAGATCGTGCTGGGCCAGATGGTCAGCGGCACGCTCTCCGGTGCAACAGAGGCCAGGGACATCTACGGCCTGAGCCTCAACGCCGGCGACTCGGTGGAGATCGCGCTCGTCTCGGAAGACTACCCCTACCTGAGCGTGTACGGGCCAGAAGGCTTCCTGGTGACTGAGTTCGACACCTACTACGAGCAGACGGCAACCTTCACCGCCGAAAAGAGCGGCCTGCACCTCTTCGTCGTGTACGCCTACTGGGACATGGACTATGAGATGACGGTCAGCGCCCCGCAGCCGTAAGGGGTGTGGGTGATCGGTGGTCAGTGATCAGTGGTCGGGAGAGATTTAGCGGCTCCGCGCCGAATTGACCTCACCCCCAGCCTCGCTACGCT
>CAYNHD010000593.1:0-1846 GCA_964396775.1 uncultured Thermoflexus sp.
CGTAGGGGCGTATTGCAATACGCCCCTACGGGACTCCCCTCGCTCGATATCAGGCGAGTCGCTGACGACCTTTGCACACACCCTTCGTCTCGATTCCATCTTCCGGGCCGCTGAATTGGTGGTATACTTCGCCTGCTTTGCCACTTGACGGCGTGCGCACGGGGGCTTTTGATGAGGATTGTCCTGACCGGCTCGATTGCCTACGATTACCTGATGCGCTTTCCGGGGCGCTTCCGCGATCACCTGCTGCCAGACCAGCTTGACCGGATCAGCGTGAGCTTTCTGGTTGAGGACATGGTGCGCGAGCGCGGCGGAATCGCCGCCAACATCGCCTACAGCCTGGCGCTGCTCGGCGAGCGGCCCATCCTGATGGGCACCGCCGGGCGCGACTTCGGCGAGTACCGCGCCTGGCTGGAGGAGCACGGCGTGGATACGTCGGCGGTGCGGGTCATCCCGGAGGTCTACACGGCGTCGTTCTTCGCCAACACCGACAGCGAGAACAACCAGATCGGTTCGTTCTACACGGGGGCAATGGCCTACTCCAAAGGGTACACGCTGGCCGAGGCGCTGAGCGATCCGCCGGACCTGGTGGTGATCTCGCCCGGCGACCCGACGGCCATGACCGAGATGGCCGACGAGTGCCAGACGTGCGGCTATCCCTTCCTGTTCGACCCCAGCCAGCAGGTCATCTGGCTCGACGGCGACTTCCTGCGGCACGGCATAGACCGCTGCCGCCTGCTGATCGTCAACGCCTACGAGTGGGAGATGATCGCCAAGAAGACCGGGCTGACCCTGCAAGACCTGGTGAGGGAGGGCAAAACGGTGATCGTCACGCACGGCAACGACGGCTCGCACATTCACGCCGGCGGTGAGCACTACGCGGTGCCCGTGTTCCCCGTCGAGAAGGTCGCCGACCCGACCGGCGTGGGCGATGCGTACCGGGCCGGGCTGCTCAAGGGCATCGCCTCCGGCTTCGACTGGCCGCTCAGCGGGCGGATCGCGGCGCTGGCCGCGGCTTACGCCCTGGAACAGCGCGGCACGCAGAATCACTTCTACACGCTGGCCGAGTTTGTGGCGCGCTTCCGCACCGTCTTCGACGACGACGGCGCGCTCGACGCCTGGCTGAAGGGCTGAGCGCGCTGTGCCGATGATCACCGTCGAGCGGCTGACCGACCGGATGGACGTGCGCGCCTACCTGAGGCAGGATCGATCCCTGACCGCCTACGCGCTGGGCGATCTGGACGACGCGCTGTGGCCGGAGAGCGCCTTCTACGGTGCACGGCGCGACGGAGCGTTAGTTGCCGTGCTGCTGCTCTACCGGGGGCTGGAGCCAGCGGTGCTGACCGCGTTCGGCGCTGGCGAAGGAATCGAGGCGCTGCTGGCGGGTGCTGACCTGCCCCGCGAGGTCTATTACCTCTGGCCGCCAGAGCACGAGCCGCTGCTCTCGGCGCGTTACGAGCGGCCCCACGCCCAAGAAGAATGGCGCATGGTGCTGGACTGGGCGCGCTTCAGCACCCCGCCGCTGGACGGGGTACGCCGCATCGCGCCGCACGAAGCCGACGCGCTGGCCGCCCTCTACCGGCACGCGGCCAGCCCCGGCGAAGAGGTTGTCGCCTTCAGCCCGGCGCAGATCGCGCGCGGCGCGTTCTTCGGCGTGTGGGCGGACGGGGCGCTCGTGGCGACGGCGGGCACGCACGTCTGGTCGCGCCAGGAGAGCGTGGCGGCCATCGGCAACGTCTTCACCCACCCCGCGCACCGGGGCTGTGGCCATGCCACGCGCTGCACGGCGGCGGTGGTCGAGGCGGCGCGGGAGGCCGGCATCGAGACGGTCGTGCTCAACGTGCGG
>CAYNHD010000594.1:0-1838 GCA_964396775.1 uncultured Thermoflexus sp.
CAGATACACCCTTGCCAGGTGCGCCGCTTCGCACTAGAGTCAGGGCAGGGACGCGCACACCAGGAGCCATCATGCCATCCGCTACCGTCATCGCCATCGTCGGCGCGGGCGAGCTGGGCGTGGAAATTGCCCAGGCCGTCGCGCTGGGGGGCTGGCCCGTCGTGCTGCACGACACCGACGAGCCGGCGCTGCGCCGCGCCGTCGGGCGCATCAGCCGCCGCCTGGAGAAGGCCGCCCGCCTGAGCCGCATCAGCGCGCAGGAAGCGCGCCGGGCGCGGCGCGTCTTCACGCTGAGCACCGACCTGGCCGCCTGCGCGCCCGCCGGACTGGTTATCGAGGCGATTCAGGATCGCATGGGCCTGAAGGGGGCGCTCTTCCAGGCGCTCGATGCGCTGGTCAGCCCGGACGCGATCCTGGCGACGAGCACCAACACGCTGTCCGTCACCCGGCTGGCCGCCCCCACGCGCCATCCGCAGCGTGTGATCGGGCTGCACTTCCCGCGCCCTGCCCATGTGATGCGCCTGGTCGAAGTCGTGCGCACGCCCACCACCCGCCAGGACATCGTTGACCGGGCCATGCTGCTGGCGCGCGGCTTCGCCAAGACACCGGTGCTAGTGGACGACACGCCCGGCCTGATCGTCAACCGCGTCGCCCAGGCGTACTTCAGCGAGGCGCTGCACCTGCTGGACGGCGGCGGCCTGGATGAGGCGACCATAGACTGCCTGCTGGAGGCGGCGGGCTTCCCGATGGGGCCGTTCCGCCTGATGGACTTCCTGGGCGTGGATCGCGTGTTGGAGATGACCGAGTCGCTGTACGAGGCGACCTTTCACGCGCCGCGCTACCGCCCGCAGCCGCGCCTGCAGCGCCTGGTGGAGGCCGGGCGCATCGGTCGCGGCAATCCGCTGGGCGGCTTCTTCCCCGCGCCGCCGAAGGACGGCTCGTAGACCATGCGCGTGCTGATCGTGGGCGAGGTGCCCTTCGTGGATACGCTGGCCGGGCTGTGCCTGGCCAAGAACCACAAGGTAGACCTGTTCGTGGCCGACGACCTGGAAGACCAGGATACGCTCGATAAGATGGTGCGCGCCGCCAGCCGCTGCCAGATCGCCATCGAGTCGCTCAACGACTCGCGCGAGAGCAAGCAATGGCTGGTCGAGGGCATTGAGGCCAACATTTCTGCCGAAGCGGTTCTGCTGGTCAGCGCGCTGGCCGCCAGCGCCACCGAAGTCGCCAGTTGGACGGAGCACCCGGCGCGCGTGGCCGGCTACGGCCTGCTGCCGCCCATCGCCGTCACCGGGCTGGTGGAGTTCGCGCCGGCGTTGCAGACTGATTTCGACACGGCGGCGCGCGCCCGTCGCTTTTGGGAGGAACTCGGCTTCACCGTGGTGCGCGTGCCCGACGGCGCAGGTCTGGTGCGCCCGCGCATGGTCTGCGCGCTGATCAACGAGACGGTGCAGACCATGACCGCTCATAACTTGAGCGCCGAGGCCGTGGACAGCGCCGTGCAGCTTGGCCTGAATCACCCGCGCGGCCCGCTCTCGTGGGCCGATGAGATCGGGCTGGACGTGGTGGTTGGCACGCTGGAAGGGCTGTGGCGCGCCTGGGGCGACGAACGCTACCACCCCGCGCCGTTGCTGCGCCAGAAGGTCTACGCCGGGCACCTGGGCCGCAAGGTCGGGCGCGGCTTCTACGACTACGACGCGCCCGCCCCGCGTACCTCCGCGCCGTGAGCGGCACCCGTGTACGCCTCTCCCCCTAAATCCCCTCTCCAGCCGCGCTAGAGCGCGTTATGCACTTTTCAACCCCTATCCCCCGGCCCCTTTCCCCGCAAGCAGGGAAAG
>CAYNHD010000595.1:0-1836 GCA_964396775.1 uncultured Thermoflexus sp.
GCAGCACCCCTACCGATCAATACGCCCAGCCCGCGCAGACGGTGCGTGATCGGGGCGTTTTCTTATCCAGATTTTACACCGGCGGCGGGGGGATGGCGTGTGGGCGGGTGCATCTCACGATGGGGGCGAAATGCCTGAACCGCAGAGGCGCAGAGGACGCGGAGAAGAATCAGAACCCTTTCGATACTCTCTTTTCTCTGCGCTCTCTGCGCCTCAGCGGTGATCTTTTGCCCCGGCAATGAAATGCACCCGCAGACGATTCACCCCTACGGCCCGCCGCCTGGCTCTTTGCGCGGGGGCAGCGGGTCAACGGTCACCGCGTCCGGGTCGGATGGGTCGCGGGCGGGGATGAAGGTGTCATCCACATAACGCTCCATCCACGAAAGCTGGTAGTAGGCCGGGCGGCCCTGCCAGCCGTTGTCGTAGCCGGCGATGTTGACCGCCCACCAGTACTCCTCGTCGTCCGGCGTCCAACTGATGTCGGCGATGTAGATGGTGGTGATCAGCCCCACCCAGGGCCGCCAGTGCTGCGCCGCATAGCGGTACGCGCCGACCAGATAGGCAGCCTGTGTCTCCTCGTCCACCGCGTGCCAGGCGTAGTCGGGGTGAATGGTGTCCGTCGTCCAGCCAAGCTCCAGGATGGCGACCTGCTTGTGCGCGTCGCCCGCCTCGACCATGATCGCGCGCATGTCCTCGACATGGCGGAAGCACATCCAGCGCAAGAAGCCGGCGGCCTCCGCCTCGGCGGGCGACATCTCCGGCGGATTGCCGTAGCCGGGCGCGTTGAGGCCCAGCACGTCGAAATGAGGGGCCGCGCCCGCCGCGTACATCTGGCGCAGGTAGTCCATGTCCGGGATCGCCTCCGGCAGGCCGGTGCCAGTGGGAGCCAGACCAGCGGAGATGATGATCGCTTCTGGATCGGCGCTGCGAATGGCTTCGGCGCACAGCGCCAGCATGGTCACGTAGGCCGCCGCGTCTGGCTGGTAGCCGAGCCACTCACGGGTGAGGTTCGGCTCGTTCCACACCTGATAAGCAGCGATGCGCCCCTGGTAGCGGGCGGCCAACGTCCCACAGAATTCCGCCCACGCCGTCAGGTCTAGCGGCGGGTCGCCGGGCGCGTCCGGCGCGACAACCGCCCAATCCGGCGGTCCGTCCAGCCGGGCCACAAGCTGCAGCCCACGATAGGCCACCTCGTCTACCACGCCGTCGGCCTTGTCCCAGTGCCACTCGCCGCGCACCGGCTCTATCGTGCTCCACGAGAAGCGCTGCTTGACATGGCTGAACTTCATCAGGCGGATGTTGTCCAGGTCAATGGTGCGCATCGTTTCATTCCACCACAGGAAGGCGTGGATGCCGTAGGTCAGCGAGGGGAAGGCGCGCTCGGTCACGGCGTCCGGGGCCAGGTCGCCGGGAATCGGCGGGGTGGCGGTCGGGCTGGGCGGGATGGCCTCGTCACCATTGCTCAGCAGCAGGCCAATGCCCGCAGCGCCGCCAGCGATCACGGCCACCAGCGCGACGGCCAGCGCCGCGCGCAGCCGTCGGGCGCGGCCAGGCGGGGAGGGGTGTGTGTCGGTCACGAGTCCTACGGTGCTCCTTGTGGGCAGCGATCAGGGATCAGCCGTCAGCGGCGCGGAAGGGCGGGCTGTGCGCCCGTAGGGGCTTTCTGCGCAACGCCCCTCCCCCAACCCCTCCCCGGCAAAGCCAGGGAGGGGGGACTCCGCCTGCGGGCGGAGAAGTCCCCCCTCTCTAGCTCGGCTGGAGAGGGGGATTGAGGGGGTGAGGAGCAGGGGCGTATCGCATACGCCCCCACTAACCTTCCTGACTAACGCTCGCGAA
>CAYNHD010000596.1:0-1832 GCA_964396775.1 uncultured Thermoflexus sp.
TATGTGGATCGCGCCAACGATCCCGCGTTGAAGGCGGAATACGATTACGTGCGCGTCCGCGAGGAGCTCAACAACAAGAACAACTTCCTGTACTACGCGCTGCGGCGCTATTCCACGCTGCCCGAGGTCGACTGCCGCCGCCGCGAGGTGGAGGAGGCGGTGGGGATCACACGCGTGTCGAGCCTGCACGGCTTCGACATCGAGGCCCAGGTGATCGAGCTCAACAAGCTGGACCTCGACAGCATCGATCCGCGGCTGGTGTGCTGCGGCGAGGATGGTATGGATCCGCTGATGGACAGCGACGCGATCATCGTCAACATCGATTACCCGCTGGGGATGGCGGCGTACCACGTGCTGGCGAAGATCAGCCAGTACGTGACGCGGATGCAGGGCATCTACGTGATCGGCAAGGCGGCGACGCTCAACGCGCGGGTGGGCGACGTGATGATCGCCAACGTGGTCTACGACGAGCACAGCCAGAACTCGTACCTCTTCGGCAACTGCTTCAGCGCGTCCGATGTCATCCCCTACCTGACGCTGAGCAGCGTGCTCGACAACCAGAAAGTCGTCAGCGTGCGCGGGACGTTCCTGCAGAACGTGCAGTACATGGACGTGTTCTACCGTGAGGGCTATACGATTGTGGAGATGGAGTCCGGGCCGTACCTGTCGGCGGTCTACGAGATGGTGCGCGCCCAGCGCCATCCGGTGGATGAGATCGTCAACCTGTACATTGCGCCGTTCGATCTCGGCTTCCTGCACTACGCCAGCGACACGCCGCGCAGCAAAGGGCGCACGTTGGGCGAGGGCAGCCTGAGCTACCTGGGTGCGGAGCCGACCTACGCGACGGCCATTGCCACGCTGCGGCGCATCTTCAAGCAGGAGATCGAGCGGCTGCGCGGGCTGCCCGCGACCGCTGGCTCCCCGGCAGACTTCAGGGGCAGACAGGCAGATGAGACTCATTGAGATGGGCAAAGTGACGTTGTGTGCGATCTTAGCCCCACCCCTAAATCCCCTCCCCACGTGGTGGAGAGGGGACTTAACAGCAGCCTGACTCCCCCTCTCCACCACGTGGAGAGGGGGTTGGGGGGTGAGGCTAGAGGTGAGGCGTTCGCCTGCTTTCACGTTTGCTCAACACCTGTCCGCCCCTGAACCGGCAGCACCGGAGGTGACGACCGATGCACGTGGGTGACGCGATCAAGTCCAACCGCGCGGTGCGCCAGTTCGCCGAGCGCCCCGTCCCGCCGGAGGACATGGTGCGCATTCTCAACGCAGGGCGGCTGTCCGGCTCGGCCAAGAACCGCCAGCCCTGGACGTTCGTCGTGGTTTCGGCGCGCGAGACGCTGCGCGCGCTGGCGGCATGCGGCCCCTGGTGCGGGCACGCGGCGGGCGCAGCGTTCGCCGTCGTGCTGGTGGTGGACGATCTGAGGACGCCGCCGACGCTGACCACGCCGTTCGACCTGGGGCGGGCCAGCCAGAACATGATCCTGGCCGCGTGGGAACTGGGCATTGGCTCCTGCATGGGCACCATCTACGAGCCAGAAGTCGCCCGTCAGGCGCTCGGCATTCCCGCTGGCAAGGACGTGCCCTGGCTGATCTCCTTCGGCTACCCGCATCCCGACGATGACCCGCGCACGCGCCCGCCGCGCGCCGGTGGGCGGCGCTCGCTGGATGAGGTGGTGCGCTGGGAACGGTGGTGAGATTCCCTGGCAGGGCTGGTATCTTTGGCGCAATGACTCCGTAGGGGCGTATGGCCCTACGCCCCACATGCACCAACTTAAGCCTGGCTGCGCACGCCTCTCCCCCTAAATCCCCCTCTCCAGCAGAGCTAGAGA
>CAYNHD010000597.1:0-1821 GCA_964396775.1 uncultured Thermoflexus sp.
CAATGCGCCGCACATGGCGTTGCGCGCTTCCCGTGCGCCGGGCGCGTGGAGTGCATAACACGCTCTAGCGTGCCCCGCCGTCAGCCGAACAGACCCCGTTTGAACGCCCGCCCGCCTTCCCTGCGCGCCTGGCGCATCTCACCCGGCGTCGCTTCGCGCCAGGCTGCCGGGCCGGTCGCTTTGTCGTCGTCGCGCCGCAGCAGGCTGCTGAGCAGGCCACGCTTCTCTTCGCGGGACGGCGGGGCGAAGATCATCCCCGCCTCTTCTTTGATCTGCTGGCGCTTGCCCGTTTCCGGATCGCGCTGGGCGATCTCGTCAACGCGCTCGAAGTAGGTGCGGTCGGCGTTGGCGCGTACTTCGCGGCGGTCGCGGCCCCTGTCGGCGTACTGCCGCTCGTAGCGCCAGCGCCACGATCCGTCGCTGAAACGCTCTTCCTCACTGCGCACGGCGCGCACCAACTGCCCCTCCAGCCCCGGATAGTCCGGCTTGAAGTAGGCCCACGTCTCAACAACGCGCTGCCCTTCCTCGTCCTTGAGCGGCTCTTCCAGGCGCGTGTAGCGCACCTTGCCGGCCAACGTCACGTCTGGGGCGGGCGCAGCGTGCTCGCCAGCAGTGAGGGGCAGCGTCCGCGCCTGCGCTTCCTCCGTCAGGCGGATCGGCCCGGCGAGGGGGGCGGGGTGCAGCCTGGCTGCGGGAACGGCAGTCTCGGAGACGGATTCGGCAACGGGAGCGGCTTCCGGCGCGGGTTCGGCGGGCGGCTTGCGCGGGGAGCCGAACAGCACCGCCGCCAGCGTGGGCGAGAGGTCTTCGTCCCACTCTTGCGCAGAGGCCAGGCTTTCCACTGGCTCTTGCGCCGGGGCGGGAGCGGATTCCGGCTCCGCTGGCGCGGCCTCAGCAGCGGCGCTGGCCGCGCGCACGACCGAGACGGGCGCTTCCAGGTCGGGCACCTCCTCGATGGGCGCAGGGGCGGCCTCCGCAATCTCGGCGCTGACCTCAGTCGCAGCCTCCTCCGCAACCTCTGCGACCTCCGCGACCTCAGTCGGTGACTCGATAGCGTTGCTCGCCTCCGGCGCGGCGACCGGCTCAGCTTCCGGCTCCGGTTCCGCCGCCATGATCGCCTGTTCGTCCGGTTCGCGCTCTGCCAGCAGCGCTTCCTCGCTGGCAGCCTCGGCCGCTTCGGGCACTTCGATCTCTTCGACCGCTGACGGCTCCTCTTCCTCAGCGCTGAGCGCCGCTGGCGCGCCCTCGCTGGCTGGCTCTGTTTCCTCGGCTGGCGGTACCTCTTCTTCGGCGGGGAGCGGCGTCTCGTCGGCGTCGCTGGGGGCGCGATAGGCGGGGCGCAGACCACCGACCGGCGTCTCGGCGACGACGCGCGGCGGCCCGCCCGCCGCAGGGGTGATCAGCGTGTCGGCGGGTGAAGCGGGCACGTCCGGGGCACCGGTGTCTTCGCTCGCGGCGTCGAGCGAGAATTCTTCATCCTCATGAGGAGTCCTGGGGTCATCCGGGTTCATCGCAAGCCGTCCTTGTGGGTAAGCCCTGCCTGTGACTCCATTATAGCGGAGCGCACCAGGGTAGGAGAAGGGGGGGTGTGTGCAATGTATCACTTTCCGGGCGAGCCGGGATCTGCAGGGGCGGGTTTGCAAACCTGCCCCTGCAGGAACGCCCTCATCGGCGGGGGTTCGTAAGGGCGTACTCTACTGCACCCCATATGCGTCAACTCAAGCCCGGCTGTGCGGGTCTCACCCCCTCAATCCCCCTCTCCAGCAGAGCTAGAGAGGGGGACTTTGACCGCTGCTTGGGGCGTTTTCCCCCTCCCTGGCT
>CAYNHD010000598.1:0-1813 GCA_964396775.1 uncultured Thermoflexus sp.
CGGAGAGGAGGAGGCGAGGCGCGCTAGCGCCGAGCGGGGGTGAGGTCAGCCAGGGCGCAGCAGAGCAGCGCCTTCGTAGGGGCGTATTGCAATACGCCCCTACGGGACCTCGCCCCCCTCGGCGTCAAGCGAGTCACTGGCAACCTTTGCACGCGCCCCATTTCTTTGGTCTGCGCGCAGGATGCTGCTACAATACGACTTGATGGGCCGCGATGCTGGTACGGCTGAGACTGTCGTCGTCTGTCGTCATCAACGTAGGGCGTAGAGAAGGGTCTACTCATGGCAGAAATTCAATGGGAAAAGGACACGCTCCTGCCCCAGGGGCGCAAGGCGACGAAACGAGCGGGGCGCTGGAAATTCCTGATCATCGGCGCGGTTCTGCTGGGCGCAATCGCCTATCTGCTGTTCTCCAGCACTTTGATCGGCGCGCGGTACTATGTCACGGTGGATGATCTGCTCAGTGACCCCGGCATGGTGGGCAAGACCGTGCGTGTATCGGGGGCGGTGGACGGCGACCCGGTCTTCGACCAGCAGACGCACGAGTTGCGCTTCGTTGTGGCCAATATCCCCAACGACAACGACACGATCCGCAAGCAGGGCGGGCTGGCGAAGGTGCTCTATATGGCAGTGAATGACCCCAACGCCACGCGCCTGCAGGTCATCGCCTACGACACCGACATCCCCGACTTGCTCCAACACGAGGCGCAGGCGATTATGTCGGGCAAGCTCCAGCTTGTGGACGGCGAATACATCTTCTACGCGGAAGAGATCACGCTGAAGTGCCCGACCAAGTACGAGGAAGATGTGCCCAATCAGGTCGAGTCCTAGCGGTCTTGGGGGCGCGCTCAGGCGCGCAAAAGGTGATTTGCACAGCGCCGGAGATAATCCGGCGCTGTTCGTTTCCATGGGAATGGCGCGACGAGACCGGCACCGGCGTGCATGGCCTCAGCGATCGGTGCCGACCTCAATGTAGCGTTTCCACGCTTCGGGGCCGTTGCCCACTTCGAGCACCAGGTAGTTCGTGCGCGGCGTCTTCGGCTCCCACAGCAGCTTCATGCCCGCTTCACCGGGCAGGCGATTGCCCTTGCGATGGTTGCACACGAAACAGGCGCAGGCTGTGTTGGCCCACGTATTCTTGCCCCCGCGCGAAACGGGCACGATGTGGTCTACCGTCAGGTCGTGGCGGGTCAAGGCTTGCCCGCGCACCAGGTCGCCGACCGTCGCGCCGCAGTAGATGCAGGTGAACTGGTCGCGCGCCAATACCCCCTGGCGGCTCCAATGGGCATGACGGCGCGGCACGTTGATGTAGTGCCGCAACGCGATCACCGAGGGTACGGGGAAGCGCGAGCGCACGGTGCGCAGGAAGCGCCCTGACTCTTCGACGACAATCGCTTTGCCGGACAGCAGCAGGTTGATCGCGCGTGGGATGCTGACGACGGTCAGCGGCTCCCAGGTACCTCCGTTGAGGAGTAGAACTCGCCCTTCGATCATAGTCGTTCACCCGCCCCGTTCCGGGCAGGTGCCCGCATCACTGAGCACATGCGTTTATTATACCGCGTTTCACAAGCTGTACAGGAGGAAAGACAGCGGGTGCGTGCAAAACTGTTAGGCGGGGCGTATCGCCATTCGTCGCTGACTGGCCTCGCCCCCGCAAGGCCGGGCGCAACGAGGCTGGGGGGGGGCAGTGTCTGGGGGTGTCTCATTCCTGGGGCAAGAGATCACCGCTGAGGCGCAGAGAGCGCAGAGAAAAGGTGGTGCTAGAGGCCGTTTGAAAAGGCCTGCAACCCCACCCTAAATCCCTCCCCGCCTGCGG
>CAYNHD010000599.1:0-1804 GCA_964396775.1 uncultured Thermoflexus sp.
AGAGCGTTGCGGGTATACTTCAATTCGTTCAATATTTAACTGATTTCTCGATAGAATCTTACCGGAGTCAAGTAAAAGAGTGTAGCATTACATCCTTCAACTATCCTCCTGGCTGAAGCCTGTGAGCGCACAAAACGCCTGCCTTGGCGCGGAACCAGGACGGGACAGGGAAACCGCCAGACAAGGGGCGGCGATTCGAGCACGCGGGGTGCAGGCGGCGCGCCGCTGCGCCCTGCGGGCGGACACCACACTTCTCGCTCGACAGTCCCCCCCTACGACTGGGAACGCCCGCGCCCTCGAAACTGCCCCCACCCGCCGCCCGCTGTGGTATACTACGCACATCTGTTCAAGAGCCGCCGGACGAAGGAGCGCGCCATGTCCCGCCCTACCCTCGTGCTGATTGACGGCCACGCCCTGGCCTATCGCATGTTCTTCGCCCTGCCGGCGCAGGGCTTCCAGACCAAAGCCGGCGAGCCGACCAACGCTGTCTACGGCTTCGCCCGCACCCTGCTCGACCTGCTCGACGAGCGGCCCGACTACCTGGCTGTGACCTTCGACCAGGGCTTATCGGGGCGCGGCGATCTGTACCCGAACTACAAGGGCACGCGCGACAAGATGCCCGACGATCTGCGCATCCAGCTTAACCGCATCCGCGACCTCATCACCGCCTTCAACGTCCCCATCCTGGAATTGGACGGCTACGAGGCCGACGACGTGATCGGCTCTGTCGCGCCGCAGGCCGAGGCGCAGGGCGTGGACGTGCGCATCATCACCGGTGACCGCGACCTCCTGCAACTGCTCAGCGAGCACACAACCGTACAGCTTCCCGCCAAGCGCCAGGGCAATGGGCCAGAGCTATGGGACCTGGCCCGCTTCCGCGCCGAATACGGGCTGGAGCCGGAGCAGTTGGTCGAGATGAAGGGGCTGATGGGCGACTCGTCGGACAACATCCCCGGCGTGAAGGGCGTCGGCGAGAAGACGGCGGCCAGGCTGATCGCCGAGCACGGCAGCGTCGCCGGCGTCTACGAGCACCTCGATGCGGTCAAGGGCGCACTGCGCGACAAACTGGCCGCTGAGCGCGACAACGCCTTGCTCTCGCGCGATCTGGCGCAGATCAAGCGCGACGTGCCGGTGACGCTCGACCTGACGGCCTGCGTCGCTCACGATTACCGCTACGAGGACGTGGAGGCCCTGTTCCGGGCGCTGGAGTTCCGCAGCCTGGTAGACCGCCTGCCGCGTCCCACCCCCGGCGGGCAGCAACTCAGCATGTTCGCCCTGGCCCAGGAACAGCAGCAGGCCGCCGCGCGCGAACCGCTGGTGGACTTCACCATCGTGGACAGCCAGGGCGCGCTCACTGCGCTGGTGAAGCAGCTTGAGTCGGCGGAGATGATCGCCTTCGACGTGGAGACGACCTCCACCGACCAGATGCGCGCCGATCTGGTGGGCATCGCCCTGGCGGTGAGCAGCGAGCGCGGCTTCTACATCCCCGTCGGGCACGTCGCGCCCAACGCCCCGGCGCGCGGCTCCGCCGACCAGCCGGACCTGCTGGCCGGGCACACGCCGCGCCAGCTTCCGCTGGAGACGGTGATCGCCGCGCTGCGCCCCGCCCTGACCGACCCGCGCATCCCCAAAGTGGCCCACAACGCCAGCTACGACCTGGTGGTGATGCGCCGCTACGGGATTAACGTGACGCCGATCACCTTCGACACGATGGTGGCCGAGTGGATCAGCGACCCATCCAGCCGCAACCTGGGGCTGAAGGCGCTGGCCTGGGTGCGCACCGGCGCGCAGATGACAGATCGGA
>CAYNHD010000600.1:0-1797 GCA_964396775.1 uncultured Thermoflexus sp.
TGCGGGGGAAGGGCCGGGGATGGGGGTAAAGATACCTCTCAAACGGCCTCTGAGGGGAGGCCTTCAGCAAGCATTCCTGAACTTCCCCTGGCAACAGGTTGTCCGTGCCCCCCGCCCTCCCATTCTGTGCTAAAATACTGGCGACACGCGCATGATCGCCCACTTTCAGGGGACGAAAGCGGAGGAAAGACCGTGATAGATGAGGCTACCCGCGAGCAACTGGCCCGCCGTCTGAGCGCCATGAAACTCAAGGACGTGCGCAAGGAAATTCGCGCCCTGGACCCGGACGCGATCTTGAAGTATTACCGCAACGCAATGTGGGATGAGTATCACACGCTGTGGGTGCTGCCCAACGCCGGGCTGAGCGTCACCATCGTCGAGCGGGCCACCGTCTCCGACAGCAACAAGGAAGTCGGCGGCGGCCCGCGCGGGATGACAGCCAAGAAAGTCGAGTTCGTCTACCTGGAGACGCGCGTCGAGCCGCTGCTGCGCCCGGCGTACAAGCGTGGCGGGACAGGGCCGGTGCCGTCCATCGCCGCAGCCCGGCAGCGCGACGGTTCGAGACCATGACGCTGACCGCGCCCAGCCGCCAGCGGCCCGCCCTTTCATCGGCGAGTGTATTGCGCGATAGGGGCGAAATGCTTGAACCGCAGAGGACGCAGAGGAGAACGATGAAGGGTCTCTGCTTTTCTCCGCGCTCTCTGCGCCTCTGCGGTGATGCTTTGCCCCGGAACCGAAATGCACCGTTCGCCGGTCACTGACGGCGGGCTACTGGCCCCTGATCACCGACAACTGATCACTGACGACCGAGCGCCGCCCGCACCCGCGCCGGATCGCCCCCTAGCTCTCCAGGTCTTCCTCGGGCATGGTCAGGCCAAGGATGTGGTACCCGCCGTCAATGTAGACTGTCTCGCCCGTCACCTGGCGGCCCCAGTCGCTGGCCAGGAAGACGGCCACGTTGCCCACGTCCTCCTGCGTCACCTGCGAGCGCAGCGGCGTGACCTTCTCGCTGTAATTGAGCATCAGACGGAAACCGGGCACGCCCGCCGCGGCCAGCGTCTTGATCGGGCCGGGGCTGAGCGCGTTGACACGGATACCCTGCGGGCCGAGGTCGGCGGCCAGGTAGCGCACGATGTTCTCCAGCGCGGCTTTGGCGATGGCCATGACGTTGTAGCGCGGCACCACCTTCTCCGCTGCGTAATAGGTCAGGGCCATGATGCTGCCGCCATGGGGCATGAGATCGGCGGCATGGCGAGCCATGGGGATCAGGCTGTAAGCGGAGATGTCCAGGGCCATCTTGAACCCGTCGCGGCTCACGTCGCGGAAGCGCCCGCCCAGGTCGTCGCCTGGCGCGTAGGCGACGGAGTGAACGAGGGTGTCAATGGTGCCGAACTTCGCCCCGGCTTTGGCGAAGGTTGCCGCGATCTGCTCGTCGGAGGTTACGTCGCACTGCTCCACGAAGTCGATGCCCGCTTCCTCGGCCAGCGGGAAGACGCGCTTTTCGAGCACCTCGCCCGCGTAGCTGATGCCGACCGTCGCGCCCTCGCGCAGCAGCGCCTCGACGATTCCCCACGCAATCGAACGCTTGTTAGCCACGCCGAAGACCAGCGCGGTCTTGCCTGCCAGCACTCCCATGAGTCATCCCTCCCTGTTTGCTCGCTGCGATGTTGACAGACTGTTGTAACACACCCAGCGCGGTTTTGTCACGCAGGCGCGATCACGGGTGCGCGCAAAACCTGTCAGGTAGGGGCGCTGCTCTGCTGCGCCCCCGTAGGGGCGTATTGCCATACGCCCCTA
>CAYNHD010000601.1:0-1797 GCA_964396775.1 uncultured Thermoflexus sp.
TTGCTCCCCTTCTCCCCCTGGAGGGAGAAGGGGGCGGGGGATGAGGGGAACAAAAGACGGCTTACCAGACACGCTCTGATGCGCCTTGACGATCAAGATCGGTTGCCGTTTGTAGGGGCGGGTTTGCAAACCCGCCCCTACAAGGGCGCAGCAGAGCAACGCCCCCTTCGTACCCAGCACGGTATCCGATTTAGTTCGTTAATCTGCATCAATGCGCTCCCCGCGTCCTCGCCTCCAGCCTTGCTGCGCCCGGCACAGATGCGGCAAGAAGCGCACTCACTCCAGCCGCACGCGGCGCGGCGTCAGCCAGTCGTGGACCAACCCCACCAACCTGAAGACCGGCACGCTCAGCAGCACGTGGTAGATCATCGTCGGCAGCGTCACGGTCAGCAGACCATCGCCCAGAGGGACGGTGTACCCGTCCAGGCGCAGCACGATCATCAAAGCCAGGTGATAGATCATCGTCCCCACGCCCATGACCAGCGGCGGGAGGAGCAGGTTGGTACGCCGCACGTCACCGAGCAGCGCGTCGGCGGCAAAGGCCACCACCACCAACCCCAGCGCCGACGCCCCCAGCGGCGTGAGGGATATTGTATCCTGGATGGCCCCGCCGAACACCGCCCAGAGCATAGCGTCACCGGCGTCGGCCAGCAGCGCCCAGGAAACAACGACAAGGAATACCAGGTCTGGCGCGCCCCCGCCAATGCGCAGCTCCGGCATGACCGACGTGTTCAGAATGGCGGCGATCAGCACGACGGGCAGTCCAATATAGCGTGCCATAGCGTCCGCCGGCTCATGCCCGCACGGGCATGGTTATGGCGCGCCCTCCCCCTCTTGTGCCTGGAAGATCGTCAGGTCTACCGGCTCGAAGTTGACCAACACCTGCACGATCTCCAGCCGGTCGAAGTCCACCAGGCTGCGCACGCGCGCCTCCTGGTAAAGCTCCGTCTCGGCCAGGCTGACGCTGAGCACCTGGCCTACCACCAGGTCGGCGGGAAGCGTCTGACCCAGGCCATTGGTCAGCACCAGATCGCCTTCGCTCACAGTAGCGTCAATAGGGATGAACGACATCACCAGGTCGCCGGCCAACTGCCCTGTCACCACGCCGTCATGGCGTGTGGTCTGCAAGCGCGCGTTGACACTGCTCTTGGGGTCGCTGACCAGCAGCACCTGCGCGCCGGTCGCCGATACCTGGGCCACGCGCCCGACCAGCCCGCGCTCGGTCACCACCGGGTCGAGCAGGCTCACCCCGTCGCGCCGCCCGCAGTTGATCGTGATGGAATGCACAAATCCGGTCGCGCCCCTGCCGATCACGTCGCACGTCACGTACTCGTGGTCTTCGGGGCCGAAACGATTGTAGTCCAGCAGGGCCGCCAGTCGGTCGTAGTCCTCGCCCTTCTCGCGCAGTTGGGCCAGTTCCGCCTGGTAGACGGCCAGCGCCTCTTCCAGGTCGTCAATGCGCTGCTTCTGGCGCTGGTAGGTGGCCAGATCGTCCACCAGCCCGCCTACCGTGCGCGCCGGGCTGCCCACCACGCGCTGGATCAGGTTCAGCGGGACAGAGACAACGCCCTCCAGCGGGCCGAGCGCGTCGGTCATGCTGAGGGTGATCAGCAGCAGCACGATCAGCAACATCATGCCGAACGAGACGATGCGGCCCCCACGTCCCACGAGCGACTCCTCCCTGCGTCTGGTTTCAGCGGCCATTATACCCAGACCGCCAACAACACGCCCCGAACCAGGCGATCCGGGGTCCACGAACCAGTTGTTGGGCGATTGCCAGAACGCCCCTATCCCCCG
>CAYNHD010000602.1:0-1787 GCA_964396775.1 uncultured Thermoflexus sp.
CGCGCCAGCGGTCTCTGCCCAGGCAACAACCTCCATGGCCAATGAGCTGATCGCCGCGCTCAACGCCTGGCGGTTGGAGGAGGAGGGCCTGTGGCCGCTCAAACCCAACCCTCTGCTGACGACGCTGGCCGTTCGCCAAGCGCAATATGTGTTGAGCCTGCCGGAGATCCCCGACGACATCCACGTCGGGCCGGGCGGCAGCCTCCCCCAGGATCGCGCCCGCGCCGCCGGCTGGCCGGTGTACGGTCGCCCGGAGCAGATCGCCATCGGCGAGATCGCCCAGGTTGGCCCGGACGTGGACGATGCGATTGCCTACTGGCAAAGCTCAGACGTTCACCACCGCACGGTGATGAACCCCGCCTATCGTGAAGTGGGCGTTGCCGTGCTGCCGCACAGGTACGGTCACCTGTTCCTGGTAGTCTTCGGCGCGCGGCCCAACGTGCTCACCGCGTCCGCCGATTCGGTCAGGCGGCAACTTTACCTGTCCGACGAGCGTTTCCCCGGCGCGGCGCGCGGTACGGAATGGCTCTTCCGGGCGAGTGAAGTGCGCCTGTTCGACGGAGAGGGGCGGCCCCTGAGCGATTGGATACCCTGGCGACCTGTCCTGCCGCTGCCGGATGTGGGGGGCAATCACCTGTTCGTCGCCTACCGCAACGCGACCCAGGAGACGCTCGCCGCCGTGCACCTGGACAGCGACCTGGCCCTGCTGCCGGCAGCGGTCGCCGCCGCGCCGCCCGTGCCCACAGCCGCGCCGCCTTCACCAACCGTCACCGCGCCTGCTCCCACGCGGCAGCCCGCCGCACTCGTTGCGCCATCGCCGACGCCGCGCCCGTCCACTGTGTTTGTGCCGGTCGCCACGCCGACGCCCAACAGCCTCACAGACGTGCTGCTGGTCTATGACGGGCGCAGTCTGGCTTTGGTCAACGTGTCGGGCAAGCCGCTCGACCTGACGCCGCTGACTATCGCAGGGGAAGCGCAATCGCTGGCGCTCACCCGCTGGCAGACGCCCTGGCTCAGCGGGTCACTGGAAGCATTTCCCAGCGGGGATTGCGTGCAGGTCTGGGCGTGGACGGAGACGGGCGATCTGCCTCAGCCAGGCGTGTGCCGCTTCCGGCGCAGCGTGATCAACGTCGCCCCAGAGGCGCGCTTCTGGGCAGCGGGCGCGTTCGCGCTGCGCCTGGGCGACGCGGTGCTGGCGACGTGCTCCAGCGGGATGGGAACGTGCGCCGCCGATCTGCCGTAACGGGGCCGCTCAACGTGTGATGAGGGTGATGCTGGCCAGGATCAGCGCCGCCCCGATCCAGCCGAGGGCGTCAGGGATTTCGGCGAAGAAGACCAGCCCCATCAGCACGCCGAAGACCGGCTCGGCCAGCGAGACGATGCTCACCTGCTGTGCGCTGATGCGCTGCAAGCCCTGGAAGTAGAGCAGGTACGACAGGCCGAGCGAGAAGATGCCGAGCGGGATCAGCAGGTGCAGGTTGCTGGCGACCGCCGTCCCCGGCGCGCGCAACGCCCAGGGAAGCAGCACCAGGATAATTGTCCCGTTCGACCACAGGTTCTGCGTCAGCCCGCTGATGCGCCCGCGCAATGACCGGCTGATCAGCATAACCAGGCCATAGCACGCGCCAGAGAGCGCCGCCGCGACGATGCCGTTTAGCTCGCTCGAACGCACGTCGAGCTGTGCCGGGCCAGTCATGAGCGCCATACCGCTAAAAGCCAGCCCCAGGCTCAGCCAGGTGTAGCGGGCGCGCGGTTCGCCCAGCAGCAGCGGCGCCAGCACCGCCACG
>CAYNHD010000603.1:0-1775 GCA_964396775.1 uncultured Thermoflexus sp.
GGTGCAGGTTCAGGCGCACATTCGAGTCGTCCATGTCAAGCTGCACGATCTCGGTGATGCGACCCAGCCGGTAGACGAGCGTGTTGCGGTGAATGTTGAGCACATGCGCCGTGCGCGCCATGTTGCCGTTGTTCTCAAAATAGGCGTGCAGCGTCGGGACCAGATCGGTGTGGTGTTGCGCGTCGTACTGGGTCAGCGGTGAGAGCCAGTGCGCGCAGAACTCGTCCAGCAGGGTCGGGTCGTTGACGCCCAGCAGCAGCTCATAGAGGCTGACATCGCCGAAGAAGGCGATCTGCGCGTCTTCCCAGACCTGGCGCGGCAGGGTCAGAGCGCGCTCCGCCTCGCGGAATGAGTCGCGCAGCGCGGTCAGCCCCATCGCCACGCGCCCCACACCGGCGGCGACCTCCCCCTCTGGCGCGCACTCGGCGAGGGTCTGGTGCAGCAGGCGGACGACCTGCTTGAGGCGCTGCGTTTGGTGCGGCTCGTCAAGCGGGAACAGCACCACGGCCCGATCGGCGTAGAGGCCCACCGGGGCCTGCACGCGGCGCTGGCTCAGTTCTGTGCGGATCAGCTTGACCATCCGCTCCGGCGAGAAAGGGCCGTTCGCCCGGCTCTCAGCAGGAGGACTCCAATGGAAGATGGCGACGGCGTACCACAGGCCCGGCTGGAAGTTCTCCTGCCCGGCGCGCAGCGCCAGCAGCGTATCGTCGCTGGCCGGACTGCTCAGCCACTCGGCGATCCAGTCCCGCGTGGGGCGTACCGGCTGCAAGCCAACATCAATGGTGTGCCGCCGTGCCAGTTCCCGCACGAGCACCGGCACGCTGCGCTCCAGGGCCATCAGGTCGAAGTCGTCCGGGGCGCTGCCAGCCGTCAGCACAGAGACGTAGCCGAACAGATGCCCCTCGAAGATCAGCGGGACGGTCAGCCCGGCGGGGCTTTCGATCACCTGCCAGTCGTCCTCAAAGTACGCCCGATTGTCCAGGTCGAAGCGGCGCACAAACTCCGTCCCGCCCAGCAAGGCGAGGTGAGCGTCCCAGTCGTGGCCCTGCGAGACGGGCAGCCCCCGGCCAATGACGCTCCCCCGCCGGTCATGAACGACGACCGGGCGGTCGAGCATCCGCGCCAGCGTATTGAGCATGGTCGTCAAACCGCGGTAGCCGGCGGCGTGGCGCTGGAGCGTCTTCTCCACCTCGGCGGCGCGCTGGAGCATCTGGCCGTTGCGGTCGGTCAGCAGGCGGCGGATGGCGCGCTCGATCTGGGGCAGCGGCGCGCGCTCCGGCAGGGCGATCAGCGGGAAGTTGTGCTGGCGGGCGATCTGGGTGGTGCGCGGCGTGAGCGTGCCTTGCACAGCCAGGGCGCTGGCTTCGGTCTTGGTCAGGCGCTCGATGATCGTGTCCAGGGCTGGGGCGTTGGGCGTATTGGCGAGCGCGGTGGTGGAGACGAGCAGCATCTCGCCGTGCCCGATCTCGGTGAAGATGGGCGGGCGCGTGCGCAGGTGCGAGACACGGCTGACCGGCGTGGCCGGATAGCCGGAGACGAGACGGCTGCCAATAGGCAGGGCGAGCTTGAGCACGGTTCTCAGATCAGTGGCAGACGAGACAGCAGGCATGGCGGTCACTCCCCCTTGCACGTGCGCAAATCGTGCAGGCTTCACAGGGTGGGTTGCGGGTGATGGGGTTGCCTCTGAATGTTTACCCATTGTAAAGACAGCGATCCGGCATGTCTTCGGGCATGTTTTATGAGATTCACACAGAGCGCCTTGTGCATGTTGCACA
>CAYNHD010000604.1:0-1773 GCA_964396775.1 uncultured Thermoflexus sp.
AAGTCTAGCTTCGGAAATCTACTCTCTGTGCCGGCGATGCGCCCCGGGTGCGTGCAAAACCTGTCAGACGGCGGGGGCGCAGCAGAGCAGCGCCCCCGTAGGGGCGTATTGCAATACGCCCCTACGCGACCTCACCTCGCTGAGTGTCAGCGAGTCACTGACAATCTTTGCACACACCCTGTGCCCTTCCCCGGTAGTCACGCGGGGCGATCTGCGGTATGGTTAGCGCAGCGCCGCCGCACCGGAGAGACCCGCATGAGCCACCCCGCCCCGCGCGACACCCGCGCCCATCCCTGGCCCGCCGCTGACTGGCCGTCCGCCGCGCCCGCCGACGTGGGCCTGGACGCTGCCCGCCTGGAAGCCGCGCACCGCTACCTGCTGGACGAGGTGCCCCACATAGACAGCCTGCTGGTCATCCGGCACGGCGCGCTGGCCTTCGAGCGGTACATGCGCGGTATGATGCCCGGCAGACTGCACAACCTCAAGTCGGCCACCAAGAGCGTCACCTCGCTGCTCACCGGCGTTGCCCTCGCCACCGGCGACCTGGGCGGGCTGGACGAGCCGCTCGGCTACATCATGCCGGAGGTCTTCGCCACCGCCGGCGACCAGGACAAGCGCGCCATCACCATCCGCCACCTGCTGACCATGCGCTCCGGCCTGGAGTGGGACGAATACGGCGCGAGCGCCATCGCCATGACCGCCAGCCCGGACTGGGTGCGCTACGTGCTCGACCGCCCGCTGATTCACCCGCCCGGCGCGCACTTCAACTACAGCACCGGCGACACGCAGCTTCTGGCCGCCGCCCTGCAAACGCTCACCGGCATGTCGCTGCACGACTACGCCCGGCTGTATCTGTTCGAGCCGCTGGGCATCTCCCGCCACGCCTGGCCCGCCGACCCGCAGGGCGTGACCATCGGCGGGGCGGAGCTGGCTCTCACCCCGCGTGACCTGGCGCGCATCGGCTACCTGGCTCTGCGCGGGGGCACGTGGAATGGCACGGCCATCGTCCCGCCCGCGTGGATCGCCGACTCGCACACTGCCCACACGCTGCTGCCCCCCCAGGCGGATGACCAGTGCGAGCGCCTCGCCTACGGCTACCTGTGGTGGCTGCGCCCGCAGGCCGACCACGACAGCGCCCTGGCGGTGGGCTATGGCGGGCAGTTTGCCGTCGTCGTCCCGGCGCTGGACCTGGTGGTGGTCATGACCGGCGACATCGCCGCCGCGCCGGAACCGTTCCGCAGCAACCGGATGCTGTGCCGCTTCAACCTGGTCGAGGAGTTCATCGTCCCCGCCGTGCTGGATCGCCCCTGAGCACCGTTCGCATCTGCACCTGAGGGACACAGCTCGAGGAGCCTGTACCATGAGCGAAATCACCAGCAAAGCTGCCCTGTTGGACGCCATTCGGGGTGCCCGCGCCGCGTTGGAGGGCGCGCTCGCCCGCTTTGATGAAGAGGCGCTCGTCACGGCGGCAGTCACCGGCGACTGGACGCCCAAGGACATCATGGCCCATATCGCCGACTGGGAGCGGCGCTTCCTGCGCTGGGTCGAGGCCGGGCGGCGCGGCGAAGTCGTGGAGCGCCCGGAGCCGGGAATCACGTGGGCCGAGGAAGACCGGCTGAACCAGATGATCTTCGAGCGCCATCGCAGCCGCTCGCTGAACGACGTGCGCGCCGAGTTCGCCGCCGCCTACCGCGCCATCCTGGACGCAATCGCCGCCATGAGCGAGGACGAGCTTTTTGCGCCGGGGTACTACGCCTGGAGCGGTGACGAACC
>CAYNHD010000605.1:0-1762 GCA_964396775.1 uncultured Thermoflexus sp.
CCCGTCGCCTGCTGCGGTTGTATCGGCAGTCCTTCCCTGCCAGCCCTCTTGCAGCACGCGGCAGAACCAGTCTGTGCACGCTAACATTCGCCATCAAGCGAGGGATAGGGACTAAGGATGGTTCGCATTCGTCTGCGCCGTGTGGGGCGCAAGAAACAACCAAGCTACCGTGTCGTGGTCACCGATTCGCGCAGCCCGCGCGACGGTCGTTACATCGAGATCATCGGCTTCTATAACCCGCGCACCGAGCCAGCGACGATGACGCTCAAAGAAGAGCGTGCTCTCTACTGGCTGAGCGTGGGCGCTCAGCCCAGCGACGCAGTGCGCCGCATCATGAACAAGCTGGGCACGCTGGCCCGCCTTGAGCGACTGAACAAGGGCGAGGCCCTTGAGGTGCTCGTCGCCGAGGCCGAGGCTGCGGCGGCTGCTCAGGAGCCGATCAGCCCCAAGACCCGCCGCCCGGCACCGGCGAGGGCCGAGAAGGCGGCTCCGGCGGCGGCTGAAGACGCCAGCGCCGATTAGGGCGCGTTGTAGCGCCCTCGGGACCTGCCTGCCACAGTCATGCCTGATGCGGACAGCGGGAGTCGTCTCTGGCTGTCCGCATCTGACCATTTGCACAGAATCGAGCCTTGCAGGCCGGCGAGCGGCCTGCTGGACAAGGATAGACTGTGATGAAAGAACTGGTCGAGTACATCGCCAAGTCGCTGGTCGAAGACCCGTCCCAGGTGCAGGTTATTGAGACCACCCAGGGCGGCACCACGATTCTGGAGCTTCAGGTCGCCCCCGATGACATGGGGCGCATTATCGGCAAGAACGGGCGCGTGGCCAATGCCATGCGCGTGCTCGTGCGCGTGCTGGCCTCGCAGCGGGGCAAGCGGGTGACGCTCGACATCGTATGAGCGACGCCCTGAGTCTGTCTCGCTCCGCCCGATGACCCCTCCAACCGGCCCCCCACCCTTTTTGTTGCTGGGCCAGGTGCTCCGACCGCACGGCATACGCGGCGAGTTGCGCGTCGAAGTGCTGACGGCGTACCCTGAACGCATCGTGCCGCAGCAGCGCGTGTACCTCGGCCCCGACCCGGCTGACGTGAGCGCGGCCCGCCTGTACACGATTGCCCAGGCGCGCCGGCACCAGCAGTACCTCATCCTGCAGCTTGCCGAGGTTGGCGACCGCAACGCCGCCGAGCTGCTGCGCGAGCAGTACGTGATGGTGGCCTTCGAGGACGCCATCCCGCTGGAGGACGACGAGTACTATCTGTTCCAGGTGATCGGGCTGGAGGTAGTCACCACCGAGGGCGAGGCCCTGGGGCGCATCACAGACGTGCTCGAAACCGGCGCTAACGACGTGTTTGTGGTGCGCGGCCCGCGCGGGGAAGTCCTGCTGCCGGTCATAGACGAGTGCGTGCAGTGCATTGACTTCGACGCCGGGACGATCACCGTCCGCCTGCTGGAGGGTCTGCTGGGCGAGTGAGGCCCAGTCCCCGCCGTTCTTCTCCGAATTCGAGTGTGTGCGAAACCTGTGTAGGGGCGTATTGCAATACGCCCCTACGGGACCTCACCTCGCTGGGTGCCAAGCGAGTCGCTGACAACCTTTGCTCGCACCCCCTCCTTTTCGCCCGCTTGACAGCGCCCAACGCCCCTGCTATGCTGAGACCTTCAACGGGGAGGGAGAGCGATGAGCGCGCGCAAGTACTGGCTGGGTTTCAACGTCGTCAAGGGCATCGGCCCGGCGCGCCTGCGCGCCCTGCGGGCCGCCTTCGGCG
>CAYNHD010000606.1:0-1758 GCA_964396775.1 uncultured Thermoflexus sp.
AACGCCCCAACCAGTGGTCACAGTCCCCCTCGCTAGCTCGGCTGGAGAGGAGGATTGAGGAGGTGAGGCGGGGCGTATCGCAGTACGCCCCTGCTGCGGGCGACACAGAGCAGCACCCCTGCGCACATCAGACTCACCCCAATTCTGGAATGCGCCCGCCGTAGTCCTGCCGCCGAAGTGGTGCCAAACGGCACCTTGCGGAGTCCCCGCCAGAAAGGGATAATCACTGCTGGCGCCGCCATGCGGCGCTGCCCGGTAGCTGGCCGAGCGGTCTGCGGCCCACCACCGGCCAGTACACACAGTCCAGAACGCTCGCGCCGGTGGGGTTTGCGGGCGTTGCTGTCAAGAGTCTCTTTGCCTCAGGAGTATGTAGTAATGGCTACTTTGAATAGGGTCCTGCCTGGCCCCAACGCGAAGGCGCTCATCGAGCGCGACGCAGCCGTTGTGTCGCCGTCGTACACGCGCGGCTACCCGTTCGTCATCGCGCGCGGTGAAGGCTCGTGGGTCTGGGATGTGGACGGAGAGCGTTATATTGACTTCACGACCGGCATTGCCGTGACTGCCACCGGTCACGCGCACCCGGCGGTGGTCAAGGCCATCCAGGAACAGGCCGCCAAGTTCATCCACATGTCGGGCACGGACTTCTACTACCTGCCGCAGATTGAGCTGGCCGAACGTCTGGCCTCCATCGCCCCCTTCGACGACGACGCAATGGTTTTCTTCGGCAACAGCGGCGCAGAGGCTGTCGAAGCGGCGATCAAGCTGGCCCGCTTCTACACCGGACGCCAGTTGTTCATCGGCTTCCTGCGCAGCTTTCACGGGCGCACGTTGGGAGCGCTGAGCTTCACCGCCAGCAAATACGTGCAGCGCCAGGGCTTCTCGCCGCTGGTGTCGGGCGTCACGCATGTGCCCTACCCCGACCCCTACCATCCCGTGCTGCGCGATGACGGGTTCGCCAACCAGGGTGAGGCCGTGCTCGATTACCTTGAGAACACGATCTTCAAAACGCTCGTCCCGCCGGACGAAGTGGCGGGCATCCTGGTCGAGCCAATCCAGGGCGAAGGCGGCTATGTCGTGCCGCCCGACGGTTTCTTGCAGGGCCTGCGCGAGTTGTGCGACCGCTATGGCATCCTCTTCATCGTGGACGAGGTGCAGACGGGCATGGGCCGCACCGGTAAGTGGTGGGGCGTGAATCACTGGAATGTGCAGCCGGATGTGGTCTGCTCGGCGAAGGGGATCGCCAGCGGGATGCCGCTCAGCGCCACCATCGCCCGCAAGGAGATCATGAACGAATGGGCGCCGGGCGCGCACGCCAGCACCTTCGGCGGCAACCCGGTGAGTTGTGCGGCGGCCATCGCCACCTTTGACCTGCTGCAAAACGGGTTGATTGACAACGCGGCGCGCATGGGCGCTTACCTGGAGGGCAAGCTGTGCGACATCGCCTCGCGGCACCCCAGCATTGGCGATGTGCGCGGGCGGGGGCTGATGATGGGCGTCGAGTTCGTGCGCGACCGCGCCACGCGCAAGCGCGCGCCGGACATCCGCGATGCCGTAGTCAACCATGCCTTTGAGGACAGGCTGCTGCTGCTCGGCTGTGGCCCCAACACCATCCGCGTCATCCCGGCGCTCACTGTCGAGCCAGAGATCATTGACGAAGCGATGATCATCTTCGAGCGCGCCATTGCTCGCGCCGAAGAAGAGCTGTTCTAGAGCCTGTTATGCACTTTCAACCTCTATCCCCCAGCCCCTTTCCCCGCA
>CAYNHD010000607.1:0-1754 GCA_964396775.1 uncultured Thermoflexus sp.
ACAGCACGAGCATCGAGACCTGCCGGAATGGGATTCCAACTGCCCCTTCTGTCCCGGCAATGAGCACCTCACTCCTGAAGAAGAGACATTGCGTCTTCCACAGGATGAAAGCTGGCAGGTGCGAGTGGTCGCCAACAAGTACCCAGCGATCACACCGACGGGCAGTCTGACGCATCGCCATCAAGGCGCGCTATTCACAGCCATGGATGGTGTCGGGGTCCACGAAGTGATCATCGAGACACCCAACCATGCCCGGCCCCTAGCCAAGATGGAGCCACATGAAGTGGCAAACGTGCTACTTGCTTACCGGGCCCGCTACAATGCTCTGCGCCGGGACGACGGAATCAAACTGATCTTGATCTTCCGCAACCAGGGTGAGCAGGCGGGCACGTCGCTGGTGCACCCACACTCGCAGTTGATAGCTACCCCGCTAGTGCCCCCGTCCATCCGCCGCAAACATGATGTGGCACGCGCCTACTATGACGATACCGGTCGCTGCATCTACTGTGACGTACGCGAGGCGGAAGCCAACCGAGGGGATCGGCTTGTCTTGCACGCTCAACACTTTACCGTCCTAGAGCCGTTTGCCCCGCAGGCGTCTTATGAGACGTGGATCTTGCCCAACCGGCATGTGGCTTCTTTTGGCGATGTGACAGACGAGGAAATTGCCGAGCTTGCCGTCGTCCTGCGCGACACACTGCGTGCTTTGACTGAAGAGGTACAGGATTTGGATTTCAACTACGTGATCCAGACCACGCCGGTAGGCGAGGCCCACCTGAAGTACTATCTGTGGCACATCCAGATCATTCCCCGGCTTGCCATCCCTGCCGGTTTTGAATTGGGCAGCGGCATTCCCATCTCCACAGCGCTCCCCGAGGATACGGCACGCCGGCTTCGTGCTCACATGCGCTCGACAGCAGTGTAAGACTCTTCAAGCGCAAACGTACCTATGCCCACCCGCACACACTCACCAAACGGGAAAACCCAAGCGTAGCCGTTGGTGACGATCCCATGGTCAACCAGAACACCGGCAGCGGCCACTTGGCAGCGTGTCGGTATCTTGCCCAGTAAGCCTTGCCCATCTTCACCATGACATAGCCTTCCGACGTCGCTTCCCACAAGGCTTGATGTGCGAGAACAAGCGCCAAGAACCGCACCGGTCAGGGCCCCCCCCCTTCCTCGATGTCGGCGGCCCGCTGTCAACCACACTGCTATCAACCACAGTAGATGAAGCAGCGCGAGGGGAAGCGTCTGCAGATGGCCAAATTCGTGGAGGAAACTTAGGCGCAGCCTGTCGTGGTGCGTCTGCCGTTGCCGCAGCACCAGATTGATCAGGGGCGGGTGGGGCAGGGAGATGCCGCCAACCTTGACCAGATGCCACAACTCCTGCTCAACCTGGATAGACCCGATCAGCCCGTACCATGATCGTATTTCCACCGTGATCAACCGCCCAGCACTTTGTGCTTGGTGGAGCGCTTTGGCGCACAGCAGCTATGGATTCCTTTACCGCGCCAGTATCCGACCAGGCCGAAGATGAGCAGTCCCGTCAGTAGCGCCAGCATGAGCAGTCCTTGCCAAGGCATCGTATCCTCCTTTCGGCAAGTTTATCCTTGTTCTTATTACAGGAAACCAGAGTCCCCTGCTGTCCAACAGCGCCATGAGGCCTGCTGTCCATGGGCCATTTTGCCCAGTGTGTGTGCGCCATGTTGCGCTGACGGCTCACTGCGGGCAGTGCTACGCTGTTGAAACAAACC
>CAYNHD010000608.1:0-1740 GCA_964396775.1 uncultured Thermoflexus sp.
TCTTGAAGTCCCTCCCCGCCTGCGGGGAGGGATTTAGGGTGGGGTTGCAGGCCCTCTCAAACGGCCTCTGAATCCAGGGCGGGTGCGGCTTTAGCGCACCCCCAGCCTCGCTGCGCCCGGCTTGCCCCTCCCATTCGAATTTCAGGGGCGGACAGGTAGGTGAGGATCGTTGAGATGGGCAAAGTGATGTGGTCTTAGCCCCCCCCTAAATCCCCTCCCCACGTCGTGGAGAGGAGACTTGCTGGCAACCTGACTCCCCCTCTCCACCACGTGGAGAGGGGGCCGGGGGGTGAGGCTCGACGTGATGCGCGTGTGTGCTAGAATCGAGGGAGCTTGCCCTGGCATCACAAGGAGACCTGATGACCACACTCGGCAAATACCGCCACCTGACCCAGGCCAGCACGCCCGCCGGCCATTTCGTCATGCTGGCCATTGATCACCGCGACGTGCTGCGCGACGCCCTGAACAGGGCCGCGCCGTCGCCTATCAGCGACGCGCAGTTCGCCGCCTTCAAGCGCGACATCATGCAGCATTTGCTGCCGGCGTGCAGCGCGGTGCTGGCCGATCCCGGCTACGGCTTCGGGCCGGGCATCGCGGATGGGACGATTGGCGGGGCGGTCGGCGTGCTGGCCCCGCTCGAAGACGCCAGCTACACCACCGACCCGCACCGCTACCGCCCTGCCTTCATGCCCGGCTGGTCTGTGGCGCGGATCAAGCGGTTCGGCGGGGCTGGGGTCAAGCTGCTGGTGTACTACCATCCAGAGGCTCCCACCGCCGCCGCCGTGCGCGATGCTGTCTCCCGCGCCGTCGAGGAGTGCGCCCGCTATGACCTGCCGCTGTACCTGGAGCCGCTCAGCTTCTCGCCCGACCCGGCCAGGCCGCTGCCCAGCGCCGAGCGCCGTCAGGTAGGGGTGGAGGCGGCGCGCACCTTCTGCACGCTGGGCATTGACGTGCTCAAGGCGGAGTTCCCGGTCAACGTGCGCCAGGAGCCGGACGAGGACATCTGGCGGGCGGCGCTGGCCGAACTGGACGCCGCCTGCACCGTCCCCTGGGCGCTGCTCAGCGCGGGCGTGGACTACTCTACCTTTCTGCGCCAGACGGAACTGGCCTGCCAGGCGGGGGCCAGCGGCGTGATCGTCGGGCGGGCCGTGTGGGCGGAGGCGGTGTCGCTGGGCGGCGAGGAGCGCGCGCGCTTCCTGGCGACGAGGGGCCAGGAGCGTATGCGGGCGCTGGCCGCGATCTGCGCGCAGCACGGGGCCGACTGGCGAAAGCGCGTCGCCCCGCCAGAGACCACCGCGCCGGACTGGTACTTCGGCTACCAGGAGTTCGGGGACTAGCGCGTGTTATAACTCCATGCGCTCGGCGCAGCGGGAAGCGCGCAACGCCAAATGCGGCGCGTTGACCCCACCCTGTGGCCCCTCTCCGCTGGTGATACTGTTGGCGAACTAAGCACGCGCTGGTTTCGTAGGGGCGCTGCTCTGTGTCACCCGCTGTAGGGTTATACCAACAAGACACGCCGTAGGGTTATACCAACCCGACACGGGACGGGAACCGTCCAGCGGGTGCCTGACGAGCCAGCGTCAGTCGTCCCCGGCGCTGCCCAGCGGGTCTGACGCGAACATGAGCGCCCGTGTCGCCACGCCCCGAGACGAGGTGGATGGGCAGTTCCGGCTGTCGTCACCGACAGGTGGTAAAACCCTATGGCCGGATTTCGTAGCATAACCCTACGTCGGGTGACAC
>CAYNHD010000609.1:0-1727 GCA_964396775.1 uncultured Thermoflexus sp.
ACGCCCCTACGGGGGCGCAGCAGAGCAGCGCCCCTACCTGACAGGTTTTGCACGCGCCCGCCGATTGCATAGCGTTGAATTAGCTCATACAATAATAGAATAATCTCCTATCGCCGGTGGCTCGAAAACGGCTGTTACCTGGCTCCCAGACGATTCTAGCTGGCGTTCCCGTCTTTTCGCCCCCTTTCATCGCCGCACTCACCGCGCCCATCCGTCCCCTTTGCCGTCTACTCCTATCCGGTTGCGCTTTAGAGCACCCCTTTTGCTCCAGTGTTGGCAAGCACAAAAGGAGGATTGGCGTGAAACGAAAACACATTCAGATAAGCGTTCTGCTCGCGCTGCTGCTCGTTCTGACAGCGTGCCAGTGCGATCCGGCTGTGATCGGCTCTCAGCCGGTGACGCTTCGCGCTCAGGAGCAGTCCAACTGGTGCTGGGCAGCCAGTGGCCAGATGGTCATGGAGTTCCTGGGGCACTCGGTGAGCCAGTGCACCCAGGTGAACAATCGCCTGGGGCGCACCGACTGCTGCAACTCGCCGCTTCCGTCCGGCTGCAACTCGACCGGCTGGCCGGAATTCGACAAGTATGATTTCACCTACAAGACCACCTCCAACGCCGCGTTGAGCTGGGAGGATGTGCAGGAACAAATCTACTGCAAGAAAGTCCCCATCGCCTTTAGCTGGCACTGGAACGGCGGCGGCGGGCACATGATGGTGCTGATCGGCTATGTGACGGTCAGCGGCGTTGCCTATGTCACCATCAACGATCCCTGGGCACCCGGCGTCGGCGATCAGCGGGTGATCACCTACGCACAGTACGTCAGCGGATCGGGCTACACCCACTGGAACGACTACTACGACTTCAAGTACACGGGCGACTGAGGAGGTGTATCATGAGAAAGTTGCAGAGGAGAACGACGTTGCTCGTCCTTGTCGTCGTGGTGCTGGTGGTGATCATCGCAGGGGTGCTTTACGTGCTGCTCGGACGCGAAGAGGAGCCAGGCAAGGAACCCCCAGGACAGGACACGGCCCAACAGGCCGCTGAGGAGGCGTTGAAAACGCTGGAAAAGCTGGTCACTGAAGACAACTACGCGGCGATGGGCTTCACCTCGCCCGACGAAGTGGCCCAGGCCCAGCTAGGCGCGCCTATGACCGTCTACCGGGTGCAGCTTGACCAACTGCGCGAATACACGCCCGGCGAGACCGATCCGGCGGGGCTGCTGGTGGATGTCAGCCGCCTGTTGTACCCGGTCACTGTCGGGGAGGAAGTGCGCTCGTCGGTGGCTGTCGAAGGGCCGCAAGGCGTGTGGCGCGGCACCGATTACGGCGGGCCGGGTTTGATGAAGGCCCTCAGCCAGTACCGGCAAAGTGATGATGATTTCGCTGTGCACGTGGGCTTTCTGGGCCTGTACTTCGTCGGGCAGCGGAGCGAAGACGGCCTGTGGCTGACGCCCCTGCTGGACGATCCCGACCTCGGTTTCGTCGCCGGAGAGCCGCTTGCCGCCGCAGAGGTGTTCAGAGCGTTGCTGCCTCTGGCCCAGGAGTACAAAGAGGAAGCGCCGATGTAGAGCGCCTTTGCCAACGCTAACGCTCGCGCGGGGCGTGTCTCAGCGACGCGCCCCGTTTTCGTTGGAGCAGGTGCCCTATGGGTCCACGAACAACCTGTTGCCAGGGGGCATGACTGCTCGGTGAACGCCTCCCCCTCAATCCCCCCTCCAGCCGAGCTAGAGG
>CAYNHD010000610.1:0-1716 GCA_964396775.1 uncultured Thermoflexus sp.
AGTGGTCATGACCTCCCCTGGCAACAGGTTGTTCATGGACTCGAGGGCGCGCGCAATGAGACCTCCAAAGTCTGCCTCTCCGCCAGGCGCGCCGGCGTGCCCCCGGGACGGCATGGGCCAGATCACGGGTCCCGCGAGCGGTCGCGCCCAGGATTCCTGCCATGTGCGCATGCCGTCGAGTAGGTGGTCGGACGGTCAGCACGCCTGGCCTCTGCCGTCGCGGGCCTCGTTCTTCGATCAGACGGCGCTTGCCCCACGTCGCGCCGGCATGCCGCGATTCTGTGCTATGATGGCACCACAACGTCGGAACAACGACGGAGCTGGTATGTCAGACATCCGCGCACGCATCACCCTCGCCGTTCTGCTCACTGCCCTGGCAGGAGCGGCGCCGGTTCGCGCCGCCACGACCGACTCCGCCGCGCCTCCGGCAGTCGCCCAGGGGCATCCTGGCTGCGCGGGCATCACCTACGAGACCCCGCAGACATCGGAGTGCGACGCGGTCATGGCCGCGCAGCCCTATCCCAACGTGACGCCCATACCCTACGACCTCGGCGTGATCGCGGGGCAGGACTTCATCCACTTCGATGCCGACGAAGTCCCGCTCTATAACGCACCCGACGGCGAAGTGGTCGACGTCCTGACCGCCGGGCGCAGCACCTACGTGAACGTGATCCAGATGTCCGGCGCGTGGGCTGAGATTCGCCGCGGGCGCTGGGCCTCGCTGGAAGGCGCGAACTTCGCCGAGCCTTCGACGCTCACCGGCGTGATCATCAATCGCATGGACATGCCCTTCGCCTGGGCGATAGTCGATCACTGCACGTCGTCCACGCCGGGCGGCCCGCGCAACTGCCGCCAATCGGGCTCGTTCAGCCGCTACGACCTGATGAACATCTACGCCACGGTGCGCGTCAACGACTGGGACTGGCACCTGGTTGGGCCGGGGCAGTGGACCATCCAGACTAACCTCAGCATCGTCCATCCGACGCCGCCCGCCGTGTTCAACTGGCGCTGGATCGGCATCAGCACCTACGAGCAGAACCTCGTCGCCTATGAGGGTGACCGTCCCGTGATGGCAGCGCTGGTCTCTACCGGCGACATGGACGAGGAGAAGTGGCGCACCGATCCTGGCGTGTGGAAGGTCGAGCTGTTATGGGAAGTAGGTCCGATGGAAGGCGCCGCCGGCAGCGAGGACTTCTACGCGCTCGATCAGGTGCCGTACCACATGTATTTCAACTGGCGTGAGGCGCTGCACGGTGTCTACTGGCACGACAATTTCGGCTATTACTGGTCGCACGGCTGCGTCAACCTCACCGTCAGCGACGCGAAGTGGCTGTGGGACAACTGGGTGAGGATGAACACCCGCGTCTACGTGTACGACGAGAAGCCGGGATAGCGTGCAGGGCGTAACGCGCGCGACCCGGACGACGCCCGCGGCACGACCTTCCGGGCGCTGCGCTGACGCTCCACGCGAGAGATGAGCGCGAGCCAGAGCAAGAGCCGCCGCTGCTGCGGCACCAGTGCAACGCATCGGAATCTGCCTTGTGTCAGCCTGTTCGTAGGGACATATGGCGATACGCCCCTACGGACCTCACCCCCGCTCGGCCCACTGACGCGGGCCTCGCCGCCCCCTCTCCATTCCGAATGGAGACGGGGCAAGCCGAGCGGAGTGGGGCGGGGGGGAGGGAAACAACAAGACTTCCGAAGTCTCCGAAGACT
>CAYNHD010000611.1:0-1705 GCA_964396775.1 uncultured Thermoflexus sp.
GCGCGGCTCCCAGCCCAGTTCATCGTTGATCCGCTCCGACGAGGCGACCAGCATATCCGCGTCACCGGGGCGGCGGTCGGTCTCGATCACCGGGAAGTCCACCCCCGTGACCTCGCGGGCGATGTCGGCGACCTGGCGCACGGTGTAGCCGCGCCCGTTGCCCAGGTTGTAGATCATGCAGTCGCGCTGCGCGCCAAGCGCCTCCAACGCCAGCACGTGCGCCGAGGCCAGGTCTTCGATGTGCACGTAGTCGCGGATGCAGGTGCCGTCCGGCGTGCGGTAGTCTGTCCCGAAGATGTAGAAGGCGTCGCGCTTGCCCAGCGGCACTTGCAGCGCCAGGGGGATGACGTGCGTCTCCGGGTCGTGGTCTTCGCCACGCACGGGCACCCCCGCGCTGTCGAGCATGGCCCCGCAGGCATTGAAGTAGCGCAGCGCGGCGTACTGCAACCCCACCTGGCGGTGATACCAGTCCAACATGCGCTCGATCATCAGCTTGGTCTCGCCGTAGACGCTGGCCGGGCCGACCGGGTCTTCTTCGACAAGGGGCGCGCTCTTGCTGGCGTACACGCCGGCGGTGGACGAGAAGATGAGCTTGCGCACCCCATGCCGGAGCATGGCGTCGAGCAGCGTCTGCGTGTTGACCACGTTGTTGCGGAAGTACTTGCCGGGCTGCTGCATGGACTCGCCCGCTTCGATGAACGCGGCGAAATGGGCCACCGCGTCGAAGCCGCCCATCTGCAGGAGGGTGTCCAACGCGCCCGCATCGCCCACGTCGCCGCGCACAAAGGCAGCGCCGTCAGGGATGGCCGCGCGGTGACCCTTCACCAAGCTATCGTAGACGGTCACGCGGTGGCCTGCCGCCAGGAAATACGCTGCCGCCGCCGAGCCGACATACCCCGCCCCGCCCGTCACCAGAATGTGCATAGCCTCGCTCCCATCGTTGCGCGCAGACGCGCCGCCATCCGCCGCGATACGGCGCAGATTGTACCGTCAGCGCCACGCCGTTGCTATGAACATTAGAGTTCGCTGAAAAGGGGTCAGCGAGCGAGGATTCACTGTACAATAGGAGTGTTTGACGGTACCAATCAGGACTCTTGCGTATGGATGCATGGGATAGGCCAGACCTGCCGCCGCCGATTGGCGGGGTGGTGGTGGAAGAGCCGGACAAGACTTCGCGGCGCAAGAAATCGCCCGTGAGGGAACTGCTCCAGCTTGTGCTGATCGTCATGCTTGTGCGGCTGAGCATGGACACGCTGCTGCCGCGCTACGTGGTGGACGGGGCCAGCATGGAGCCGACCTTCTCCACCAGCGAGCGCATCATCGTGGATCGGTTCACCATGCTGCTGGGCGGGCCGTCGCGTGGGGATGTGGTCGTGCTGGACTCGCCGCGCCAGGACGAACTGCTGATCAAGCGCGTGATCGGGCTGCCCGGCGAGACAGTCGTAGTGCAGGCGGGGCGCGTGAGCATCAACGGCACGCTGCTCGAAGAACCCTATGTGCGGGAGTTCTGCACTTATCCGTCGTGCGACGGCACCTGGGAACTGGGGCCGGACGAGTACTTCGTGCTCGGCGACAACCGCAGTCACAGCCTGGACAGCCACTCGTTCGGGCCGGTTCAGCGCAGCGCGATCAAAGGTGTCGCTCGCGTGCGCTACTGGCCGCCCGACGAGCTGGACATCCTCACCGCGCCAGAGTACTGAGTGGG
>CAYNHD010000612.1:0-1693 GCA_964396775.1 uncultured Thermoflexus sp.
CCCGCGCGCATTTTTACTTTTGCGTTATTTCGGGTTATTGTTGCGGGCGAGATAGTGGTGGGGTCACGCACAGCCGGGCCATCCCGCGCCCGCATCAGATCATGGATCAGAAGCTCATGCCAGATATTGAGACTCCTTCCCTGCCCGACCTGCGCAATCCGACGGAGCAGAGTTTTCGTGAGAAGCGCCGTCGCCGGCGGCGGAGCAGACGCCGCTGGTACAACCGCGCGCTGCGCCGGCTGGGGCGTTACAACTGGCGTATTCTGCTGCTCATGGCGGTCACCTTCTCGGCGGCCATCGTCATGGGCGGGCTGCTCCTCGCCGTCAACGCGCGCACCCAGGTCGAGACCTCGTGGGAGAGCCTGGATCGCATCTGGACTTCGCTGGGCAACAAGTCGGGCACCGACCTGACCCTGGCCGATTTCGAGCGTCTGCGTTCCGGCGTCCGCGACCTCAACCGGAGCCTGAGCAGCGCCCGCAGGCAAACGCTGTTCCTGCGACCGTTGACCTTCCTCAGCGGTGACCTGGTGACGACGTTCGATATGCTCGATGCAGCGCAGGAATTGACCGTCGCTGCCGATGATATGCTGACCGGCCTGCAACCGGCGTTGTTCTTCTTGAGCGGAGGGGAAGGGGACGAACGAGTCACAGCGCAGTTCTCATCTGGCGAGCGCGTGGTCGAGCTATTGGGTTTGGGACGCGGGCGCTTCGTCAGCGCCGGGCACCATCTGGACGCGGCCAGAGCCATCATCGAACGCCTGGACCCGACCAGGGTTTCGTCCGGCCTGCTGGCAACCGTGGATGGCCTGACCCAAACCTACGACGAGCTGGCCGACTTCCACCGCGTGCTGCTCGCCTCGCCTGACCTGCTCACGGCGGCGTTGGGTCTCAACCAGACGCAAGCCTACCTGATCCTGGCCCAGAACAACGACGAGTTGCGCCCGTCTGGCGGCTACGTGAGCACCTATGGCTGGCTGCGCGTGCGCAACGGGCGCGTGATGAATTACGATTACCGGGCCACCACCACCACCAGCCCCAACCCCCCGCCGGACGCCCTGGCCAGCCAGGTGCAGATTCCCGACTGGTGGATTCAGTACCGGCAGCCGCTCTACGCCGCCTGGGACTCTAGCTGGTACGTGGACTTCCCCTCGACGGCGCGCATGGCGGCCTGGTACTACGACAACGGCGGCAATCCCCACAGTCCGGTGAACGGCGTGATCGGGATGGACCTGGTGGCCTTCGAGTACATTCTGCAAGAGCTAGGCAGCGTGTACGTGCCCGACTACGATGTGACCGTCTCCGGGGCCAATTTCCGCGAGACAGTGTACACCATTCGCGCGGCGGGCGAAGGTCACAAGGAGTTCGTGGCTGCCGTCTACCGCCAGATCCTTAACGACTGGCAGCGCGTGGATCAGGAGAAAAGCATCGAGATACGCGGGGCGCTGCTCAAGGCGCTGCTCGAAAAGCACATCATGCTCTACTTCCTGGACGATGCGCTCAACGATGCCGTGCAGGTGCTCGGCTGGCTGGGCGAGCAGAAACCAGCCCTGGACACCGACTACCTGTTGGTGGCCGACGCCAACCTGGGCAACAAGGCCAACCGCTCGGTCAAGCGCCAGTTTACCTATGACGTGACCATTGAGGACGACGGCTCGCTGAGCAGCAGCCTGGCGATTGCCTACGACTTCTCAGA
>CAYNHD010000613.1:0-1687 GCA_964396775.1 uncultured Thermoflexus sp.
GAGCAGGAGGGAGTCCCCGTTAGTGACATCTGGACAGACATTGCGGCAGTCGGTTCGCAAGCCCAAGAGCGCCTGGGCTACCCCACGCAGAAGCCGCTGGCCCTGCTGGAGCGTATCATCAGCGCCAGCAGCAACCCCGGCGACGTGGTATGTGATCCCTTCGCCGGCTGCGGCACGGCGGTCGCCGCCGCGCACAAGCTCGATCGCCGCTGGATCGGCATAGACATCACCCACCTGAGCATCAACCTGCTCAAGTTCCGCCTGCGCGATATGTTCGGCCTGACGCCCGGCGTAGATTATCAGGTGATCGGCGAGCCGGTGTCGGTGGACGGGGCGCGTCAGCTTGCCGAAGACGACCGCTTCCAGTTCCAGTTCTGGGCGCTGTCGCTGGTGCAGGCGCGTCCGCTGGGCGGCGAGGTGGGCGGTCGGACGGGCAAGCGCGGCGCGGATCGCGGCATTGACGGGCTGATCACCTTCATTGACGACAACACAGCCCGGCCCAAGCGGATCATCGTCCAGGTGAAGTCCGGCAAGGTCAAGAGCGGCGACATCCGCGACCTGAAGGGCACGGTGGAGCGCGAGAAAGCGGCGATGGGCGTCTTCATCACCCTGGAGCCGCCCACGCGGGAGATGGTCACCGAGGCGGTCAGCGCCGGCTTCTACCGCTCGCCGGGCTGGGGGCGCGACTACCCGCGCATCCAGATTCGCACCATCGAAGAGTTGCTGGACGGCGCGGGGATCGAGATGCCGCTGTCGTCGGTGACGTTCAAGCAGGCGGGGCGCGTCAAGGACGAGGGGCCGCGCACGATGCCCCTGTTCGACGAGGAGTAGGGGCGCTGCTCTGCTGCGCCCTGGCTCAAAACCAGACTTCCGAAGTCTCGCAGACTTCGGAAGTCTCTTGCGGGGAAAGCGCCGCGCCCGTCGAGCAAAGTCCCCCTCTCTAGAGCGTGTTATGCACTTTCAACCCCTATCCCCCGGCCCCTTTCCCCGCAAGCGGAGAAAGGGGAGCAGCCCGTCCCTCCCCGCCAGCGGGGAGGGACCACAGGGTGGGGTTCAGGTGATCGTAGGGCCTCGCGAGTTGCCCGCCGCGCCGAGTGCACAGAGTTCATAACACGCTCTAGCTCGGCTGGATAGGGGGTGAGGCGTGCGATCCAAAACCAGACTTCGGAAGCCTCCTGGCACCCCCCTCTCACGCCCAGGGTGTGCCATAATAGAAACAGCAGGCGGGGGCAGCACAGGGAGGACGGCTATGAAGGTGCGCTATATCGGGTTTGGCGAGATCAAGATCGAAGGTGTGTGCTACAGCGAGGATGTGGTGATCGAGGGCGGCAAAGTGCGCCCCCGCGACAAGAAACCCTCCAAAGCCTTCAAGGCGCGCTACGGGCACACGCCGCTCTCGGCTCAGGAAGCCATCCCCTGGGACTGCCAGCGACTCATCATCGGCACGGGCGCGCACGGCGCTCTGCCGGTCATGGACGAGGTGCGGGCAGAGGCCAGGCGGCGCGGGGTCGAACTGGTAGCCGTGCCCACGCCGGAAGCCTGCGCTTTGCTCAAGGAGGCTGACCTGCGCACGACCAATGCCATCCTGCACCTGACGTGCTAGGGCGTGTTCTGCACATTTCGACCCCTATCCCTCGGCCCCTTTCCCCGCAAGCAGGGAAAGGGGAGACCCCTGTCCCTCCCCGCT
>CAYNHD010000614.1:0-1684 GCA_964396775.1 uncultured Thermoflexus sp.
CCCTGAACCGGCGGGCCGGGGGTAGAACACGTAGGAGCACTGCTCTGCTGCGCCCGACATAGGGGCGGGTTTACAAACCCACCGCTACAAAAACGCTGCCAATGGCTATAGACCTGCCGGGGCGAACCTTTCGCCTGGCGAGACGAATGCACAGGAGTGATCAGTATGGCCAGAAAGAAGCAAGGCGGTTTTGGCGGGCCGATGGGTGGCGGGATACCCAGCCAGGCGTCGCTCATGCGCCAGATCAAGAAGATGCAGGAAGACATGGAAGCTGCCCAGGCCGCGCTCGGCGACGAGACGCTCGAAGTCAGCGCGGGCGGCGGCGCAGTGACCATCGTCATCACCGGGCACCAGGTGGTCAAGTCGCTGACTATCAACCCCGAAGCGATTGACACGTCGGACGACGAATGGCTGACCGATCTGCAGGATTTGCTGGTCGCGGCGGTGAATCGGGCCGTCGAGGAAAGCCAGGCGTATGCCGCCGAGCGGATGCAGAGCGTCAGCGGCGGCCTGGACTCCATGCTGCCCGGCGGGTTGGGCGAGCTGTTCGGCTAGGAACTGCCCGCAGAGTGCCGGGCGCAGCAGCGCAGCGTTCCTGCGCGGGCAGGATCGCTACAGGTACAAAATGCACTGTGCGTGCGCGCGATGAGGTGAGTTGTGAGCCAGGCTGTCCCCAAACCAGTTACGCAGTTGGTCGAAGCGTTCTCGCGTCTGCCGGGCATCGGCCCCAAGACCGCCTCGCGCCTCACCTACTACCTGCTGCGCGCGCCGGACGAGCTATCGCAGACGCTGGCGGCGGCCATCGGTGACCTCAAGGCCAAGACGCGCACCTGCTCCATCTGCTACAACATCACCGAGGAAGACCCGTGCCCCATCTGCCGCGACGAGACGCGCGAGCAGACGACGCTGGTTGTCGTCGAGGAGCCGCTCGACGTGCTGGCGGTCGAGCGCACCGGCGCTTATCAGGGGCGCTATCACGTGCTGCACGGCGCTATTTCACCGGTGGAGGGCGTTGGCCCGGAAGACCTCAAGATTCGGGAACTGGTCGCGCGCGTGCGAGCCGGGGGCGTGCTGGAGGTGATCATCGCCACCAACCCCGGCATGGAAGGTGACGCGACGGCCATGTACCTGCAGCGCCAGCTTGCGCCCACTGGCGTCAAGGTCACGCGGCTGGCGCGTGGGTTGCCCACCGGCGGCGACCTGGAATATGTGGACTCGGTGACGTTGCTGCGCGCCCTGCAGGGCCGGCAGGAGATGTGAGCGCCGCGCCGCGATTGGCGGTTGGCGTCCTGTCAGCGAAGATGCTAACCAGCCGGACAGCCGGGGCACTTCGGCGTTCTCACGCCAGTTTTATGGAAACTCAAGGAATCACCCTTGACGCCCCTGGTCAGCGATGGTAAGATGTTTCCACGCTCGAAGGGAACAACGCGCTACGGGAAAGCCGGGCGCAGGTTCTATACAAACTGAACGACACGAAAGGGGGCCGCACCGACAAGCAACCTGAAGGTAGTTTCGCTTTCAGCTTGTCCTGCGCCCGCCGTCACCCGGCGGTTTTTTGCCCCACAGAGTGACGTTCAGTGCCGGGCAGCCCCTTAACAACAGCATAGTGACAGGAAGCAGCGAGTGTAGAGAGCACAGGAGCCATCTACCCTTGAGGGGGTAGGTGGGGAGTGAATACGGAGAG
>CAYNHD010000615.1:0-1678 GCA_964396775.1 uncultured Thermoflexus sp.
CGCGCCGTCAGCCGCTCAAGCGCCTCCAACACGGGCGCGTCCAGGTCGGTCAGGGCCGGCTCGGCGGGCACGCCGGCGTCCCAATCCGGGGCGCGCGTCAGGGTCGCATCCTCGCGCAGCGACTCGATCCACAAGTCGAAATACCCCTGGCGCGTCGCCTCAAGCTCCTCCGCCGTCAGTTCCTGCACCCGCCGGTCGAGCACTTCGATCAGGTGCAGGCCGAACTCGGTCTCCACCGGCCCGACGATGGCGTTGAGATCGGCGTCGCGGACGGCGTTGGCGTAGCTCTCGCTCAAAAAGCTGAGCATCACCCAGCCCAGGTCGCCGCCCAGAGACGCGCTGGCCCGGTCGTCGGACAGCGCGGCGGCCACCCCCGCGAACGACTCGCCCGTCGCCAGTCGCGCCTGCGCCCCCCGGATGCAGCTTTGCGCGGCGGCGCGCTCTTCGGCGGTGGGCGGTGTGGTGTTGCCCACGTCCTGCGGGTGGAAGCTGCACAGAATGTGCCGCGAGCGCACCGCCGGTTCCTCGGTGGGCACGCTGGCGGCGAGATGCTCATAGAGCCGGGCGCGCAGCGCCTCTGTGGCGAACAGGGTCATGATGTCGTCGGGCAGCAGGCCGGACGCCGCCTGCGCACCCGCGTACCAGTCGGCGATGAACGCCTGCGCTTCCGCGTTGGCGGCCAGGTCGCTCACCGGCACATTCGTCCACAGGCTAAAGAAGGCCGCTTCGCGCACTTCGGCGTCTTCGGCGGCGGGCGTCAGGCCCATCTGCTCGCCGGTCTGCCACAGCAGGCGCTCCGTCTCCATCTCGGCCAGCACCGCATCGCCGAGCGCCGCCGGGTCTTCCAGGTTGGCGACCAGGCGCGAGGCGTACTGCGCGCCCAGGGCCAGGTTGCCGCCCGTCAATTCGTAGAGCGTCGCCAGTTCCCTGAGGTACTGCCAGCGCACCAGGCGCACGCGGGCGTGGAAGTCGGCGCGCGAGATGGGGTCGCCGTTCACGGTGGATACAGCGTCGCCGTCCTGGGCCACAACCGGCAGAGCCAGCAGCAGGGCCAGGCCGCTGATCAGCAGCGCCCACAGCAGGCGTCGGAGGAACAGAGGTACTTGCCGCATGGCGAACCTTTCGCGTCCACCGCAGAGATTGCGCCCCTAATGATAGCGGATTCTGAGCCGGGGCGATAATCGCCCGCTGGGGCTAGACCTGTTGACGTGCAGAAATATTCTACGCTCGCCTGGCTACTCAGAGGCCGTTTGAGAGGTATCTTTACCCCCATCCCCGGCCCTTCCCCCGCAAGCGAGGGAAGGGAGAAAGGACTGCTCTTGAAGTCCCTCCCCGCCTGCGGGGAGGGATTTAGGGTGGGGTTGCAGACCTTTTCAAACGGTCTCTCAAACAGTTCATCAGGAGTTGGCCCTGGCTGAGCGCATGTCAGCCTGAGGGTGATTTTCTACTTTACTATAATACAGCCTGCTCAATTTATACTTTTTGCGCAAAAACTATAATTCTCCCTTGCGATAGGTGCTTAATGCATCAAAGATATCCGGGCAGAAAAAAGTACGCCTATGAACTTTCTCAAGTGTTGGCACGAGAATCCCCTCTTTTACCAGCCTTTGCACCTGGTGTTGCAGCGTGTTATGCACTTTCAACCCCTATCCCCCAGCCCCTTTCCCCGCAAGCAGGG
>CAYNHD010000616.1:0-1678 GCA_964396775.1 uncultured Thermoflexus sp.
GGCAGGAGCATCGTTTTTGCTGTGTGTGTCGTGAGTTGGGGGTTCCCCCGGCGTTGGCGGTGGTTATCGGCCGGCGTGGCGACCAGTGGGGGGCCCTCAGTCGGGAGCGCGGGCAGGGGGTTGGCCTTCGCAGAAGCGCAATGCCGCCATCAGTTGTGGGCGATTGGCCTGCCAGGCCTCGTAGTGGTCCAGGATAATCGCGATCAACTGGCTGGGCAGCAGGATGGTGTAGTGGCCCTGCCAGTAGGCGGTGATCTCGCGGCCGCCCAGCATTGCGGGGTCGACCGCAAGGCGCCTGTGCCCCTCGGCGTCGTGTAGGTCGAACAGATGCAGCAGGGTGTATGCCATGAAGATGAAGTGGATCAGAGCATGAGCGACGTTCAGGCGGCACGAGCCCGGATCGTTCAGGTTCCAGTAGCGCGTGAGATCCATGAAGCTCTCTTCGATGGACCAGCGGTCACGATTGTAGTCGTGCAGTTGCCGGGGTGTCATGCCAAGGTCGGTCGTCACCAAGCATTGGTACTTGACGCGGTCGGGGTACACATCGCGAATGACGATGCCCTGCAGGGGCACGGTGCAGGCGGACCAGGTTTCCAGGTCGGTGAGGTGGCACAGGTGACGTTCGGGCAGGTCCTGGCGGTGCAGCCGCGGGGGCGGCGCCGCTTCCCACTGGGCGTCTTGGAGCCGCGACAGGCCCAGCATGTCTTCATGCAGGTCCATGTCATCGCGCAGGCCGATGATGCTGTCAATGCCCTCGGACTTCAGTTCGCTGATCCAGCCGCCGTCCAGAAAGCCGCGGTCCAGCAGTACGCGGCGGATGGCGCCGGGGCCCCAGGCGTCAGTGGCGGCGGCGATGAGCTGCTTTCCCTGGGTCAGATCGGCGTCTTCGCCGGGCCCGCGCAAGGTGAAGTCCCACAGCAGCGGAAACAACTGGCCGGCGCCGCGCATGGCCAACACGCAGGCCTTCACCTGCCCGCCGGGGCGCTCGAAATGCCCCGGCGGCACCGTGATGGTGTTGGCGTCCAGCACCGCCGTCCCGCTCTGGGTCAACACCGGACAATGTTTGACCAGGTGCGCCGACAACGCAAGTTGGTGTTGTTCCAACTCGACTGGATCGATCGCAGCGAAGAAGTCGGCGAGCGCTTCGGGATTGAAGGGCCGCTGGCCGTCACTCTGGTAGAAGCCTTCGTTGACCTGGCGCACGTTGAAGTCCATGCGGCGCAACACGTCGGGCGAGTGGAACAGCACGGGGCCGATCTTGGCCATGCTGTCTATGCGAAACAGGGATTTGTACACGAGGGTGATGCAGAAGAACTCCGCCCCGATGGAGCGACGCTCACGCCCATCAGGGAACTGCTCGAAGAAGCTCATGATGCGCTGGGCGTGGAGGAAATCGGCGAAGCGGTCCATGAACTCGCTGGCGGCCGGCAACAGGCCGTCGCATTCCCCGCGCTTCAGCGCGGAGATGACCGCGGCGCGGTCTTCGGTCACCAAACTCCAGTTGGTTCCGACTTCGCGGGCAGGCATATGGTCGGCTCCTGCCCACATATATAGCACAAAACATAGACAATGTCTAGATGACCAGGTTATACATTTTCGCGCGCCGGTCGCCTTTGGCACTACCTGTCGGGTTGCCAAGGCCTCAACGACGCCCAAAGGCGCAAAAACGATGCTCCTG
>CAYNHD010000617.1:0-1670 GCA_964396775.1 uncultured Thermoflexus sp.
GCGGGGAGGGACCACAGGGTGGGGTTCAGGTGATCACAGGGCATCGCGAGTTGCCTGCCGCGTCGAGCGCGCAAGCCGAGCGCAGCGAGGCTGGGGGTGAGGCTAACCCGTATCACTGACAACCTTTGCACGCACCCCCAAATGCGCACGCCCAACTGGTTCTGGCAGCCAGTAGCGATCAGGGCAGCGATTGGCCCGGCGGCGGGACGCGCGCGACCAGCCAGGCGACAATGCGCTCGGCCAGGTCGGGCGCCCTGAGCAGCATATCAGTGCCGTGCCCGGCGTCCGGCAGGATGATAAGCTGGTGATCGCCAGCCGCCAGGCCATCCAGGGTAATGCTGTCGGCGGGGTTGTTGCCGTCGCCTTCGCTGGCGACGATCAGCAGCGGGCGCGCGCCCAACTGAGCCATCGCCCCGGCCGTGGTAATCCCCCGGTAGTCCAGGCCGGGGCTGAGCAGCACGGCGGCAGCGCAGCCAGGCAGCCCCGCGCAGGCGTTCAGCCCCAGGTTTGCGCCGACGCTCGCCCCGATGACGCTGATCTGGCCGGGGGCGATGCCGGGCAGCTCGCTGAGCATAGACAGCGCCGCACGGGCGTCTTCCTGGGCGAGCGTCCAGTCCTCGGCCCCGCCGGTCTCGCCGTGCCCGCGCTGGTCAACCGCCAATACAGCATACCCGGCGGCTTGCAGCCTGAGCGCCAGCGCGTTCCAGGTCGTCCGGTCGCGGCCCCGCTGGTGGAGCAGGAGCACAGCGGGCGCGGGACGAGTGGGCGCGCTGTAATACGTCGCCTGAAGCACCAGCCCATCGGCGGCACTGATCATCATGGGTAGCTCAGCTTGCGTCGGGCGCGGGGTGATCGTCGGCGCGTCCTGGGCGAGTTGTCCCTCGGCGGCCAGGCTCGCCTGGGTGGGATTGCTGACGCCCGCTTCGCCATACCCCGTTTCGTGAATGGCTGCTCCCTCGACGACGGGCGGACGCGGATCGGTCGTCGGGCTGGCAGCCAGCACAGGCAGCGCCGGCTGCGGCGTTTCGGTCGGCGCGGGAGCGGTGCCGGTCTCGCACGCGCCGAGAAAGATGGCGATCAGCAGCGCGGCCAGCACCAACAACCCAGAGGCAGCCGGGCGCAGCGCACGCTTGCGTTGGGCGGTCATGGGCCGGCCTTCTCCACTTTCTGAGCCAGCACGATCATATGCGAGCAGCCGTCTGCAAACGGCTCCTGCTCGTACTCGCCGTAATACGCCACGCGGCGCAGGCCCGTTGCTGCCAGCATCAAGTCCATCTCGCCGGGCAGGATGTAGCGCAGCACAAGCGGGGCCAGCGTGCGCTGCACCGTCCCATCGTCGAGGAGTTCGTCGTAAATCCAGGTGACGTGAAGCTGCTGGGTAACGCGGTTGAGCGCGCTGACCGACTGCTGCATGACCAGGTGACTGCTTTCTGGCTCAGTGAAGGTGCGCTCCAACACGAGCGCGCCGTCGTCCTGCGCGGCGAACGCCTCACCGGCGTTGGGCAGGTCGAGGACGAGCAGGCCGTCGTCGGCGAGTAGAGTGCAGAAACGGCGCAGCGCGGCAAGCTGCCCGGCCTGCGTGGCGAACTGCAAGAAGCCGTTGTAGGTCATCAGGATCAGCTTGAACGGGCCGGGCAGGTCGGCGTCGAGCACGTCACCCTCGACGAGCG
>CAYNHD010000618.1:0-1667 GCA_964396775.1 uncultured Thermoflexus sp.
GCAGAGGATCGCCCGCCCCAGTGCACATCCCGTCCGACCGAACGAGTTATGCATTCAGGAGGATACACCATGAACACCCACTTATCCAGGAGCGTTGTGTCCGCTGTGCTGATCGTTGTTCTGACGCTGACGATGGCCCCATTTGCCGGCGCGCAGGAAGGCCCCGACTACTGGCCCACTGAGAGCTGGCTTACGTCTACTCCCGAAGCGCAGGGAATGGATTCAGGAGCTATTGCCGATTACCTGCTCACCCTGAACGGGCCAGGTCTGTACGTGGACAGCGTGATGATCGTGCGGCACGGACAGATCGTCGCCGAAGCTTACTATTGCCCCATCAACAGCCGACACGCGGTTCAGCCTGTTTTCCGCCACCAAGAGCGTGACCTCGGCCCTGGTGGGCATCGCGGTCGAACAGGGTTATATCAAGAGCATTGACGAGCCGGTGTTGGGTTTCTTCCCAGAGCGCACGGTGGCGAACCTGGACGCTCAGAAAGGGGCCATGACGCTCAGGGACCTGCTGACGATGGGCAGCGGCTTCGCCTGCGCTGTCAATGCCGGGGTCGATCCCGAAGGGGCCGTCTATTCGTCTGAGGACTGGGTGCAGGCCACGCTGGATCTGCCTATGGCAGGCGCGCCAGGCAGCCTGTGGCAGTACTGCAACCTGAACTTCGACCGGTGGCAACGATTCTTGAAGCCGCGACCGGCCAGAGCGCGTTGGAGTTCGCCAGAACGAACCTCTTTGAGCCACTGGGTATCAGCGAAGTGGCCTGGGCTACCACTCCAACCGGCGGCAACGGCGGCGCTGCCGGGCTGCAGTTCTCGCTGCGCGACTGGGCGAAATTCGGCTATCTCTATCTGCGCGGCGGTGAATGGGACGGCAAGCAGATCGTCCCGGCCCAGTGGGTGGCTGATTCGATGGCCAATCAGTTGTCCACTCCGTTTGGGGTGGGGTACGGCTATGGATGGTGGGTGTTCGAAGGAATGGGCGCCATGTCTCTGGGGGGCGGGGGCCAGTATATCTTCGTGATCCCTGGCCGGGACCTGCTGCTCATCGCCACCGGCACCGCCACTGAGGCGACCCGTACCATGCACCAACTTGGCATTATCCTCGGCGGTTTGATGAGTATGCCCTACGCAGACGAGCCGCTGCCGGAAAATCCAGAAGGCGTGGCACGATTGAGCGCCGCAGTCGAGGCCCTCGCCAATCCTGCCCCCGCTGAGGTGCCGCCTCTCCCAGACACCGCCGCCCAGATCAACGGCAAACGCTACGGGCTGTTCAGCCCCAATCTGCTTAGGCTTGACTGGCGGCTTGAGGGTGTGATCCCGGGGCTGGATACGAGCGGCTGGGATGTACAGGCGCTCTCGCTCAGCTTCGCGGACGGGGAAGCTGCGCTGACGCTGATCTTTGCTGACGGGCAGCAGGAGACAATCCCTGTGGGCCTCGACGGCCTCTACCGCGTCTCCGAAGGGCGTCTGGGGCCGGTCGGGGCGAAGGGCGAATGGCTGACCGACAGCGCCTTTCGCGTGTACCTCAAGCACATCGGCGGCTCTCTGCAACACCGGCTGGATATGACCTTCAGTGGCCCGGTGCTGGAGATCATCGCCTACGAGATGAAAGGCGGTCACGTCAAGGTCGTCTTTGGCGTTGCGTCCCCGTAGAGCCATCT
>CAYNHD010000619.1:0-1661 GCA_964396775.1 uncultured Thermoflexus sp.
GACCGCCAGGACGCGGCGCGTGCAAAGATCAGACTTCCGAAGTTCCCGAAAACTTCGGAGGTCTGTACAGGGGCCAGGGCGCAGCAGCGCAGCGTCCCAGCGTATCTCTTGCCGATCACAGCGTTCGCGTAGGGGCGGGTTTCTAAACCCGCCCCACAAGGCTGTAACAGAGCGGCTGCCCGCCTGATCGCTACCCGTTAGGCCCGCGCGCCCAACTGCTGGTAGAAATGCACCGCCGTCTTCATGCCCCGGTGGAAGTTGCCGAGGTTGAAACGCTCGTTGGGCGCGTGCAGGTTGTCGTCCGGCAGGCCAAAGCCCAGCAGCACCGCCGGCGCGCCGAGAGTCTTCTGGAACGTGCCGATGATCGGGATCGAGCCGCCCTCGCGCACGTAGACGGGCGCCGCCCCAAAGCCGAACTCGTAAGCGCGCGCTGCCGCCTGGATGTACGGCGACTCCGGGTCCACGACGACCCAATTGCCGGTATGCAGCAGGCGCACTTCGCTGCGCACGGTAGGCGGCGTCAGCGCGGCAACATAGTCGGCGACCAGCCGGTAAATCTTCTGCGGGTCCTGGTACGGAACCAGCCGGCAGCTCACCTTTGCCAGCGCCGTGTCGGGCAGCACAGTTTTCGACCCCTCGCCCGTCCAGCCGCTGATCAGCCCATTGACCTCCAGCGTGGGGCGGATGCCCAGCCGCTCGTGTAGCTCATAACCCGCCTCGCCCCAGGGGACAGTCAGGCCGGTTTCGCGCTCCAGCCGTTCCAGCGTGAAGGGCACCTTCGCCAGGGCCGCGCGCTGCTCGGCGCTTAGCTCGGCCACGTCGTCGTAGAAGCCGGGCACCGTCACGCGCGCGTCCCTGTCGTGCAGCGCCGCCAGAATCTCGGCCAGCGCCTGGGCGGGGTTGTGGACGATGCCGCCGTAGGCCCCGGAGTGCAGGGCGTGCGAGGGGCCGAACACCTCGATCTCCATATAGGCCATGCCGCGCAGCCCGGTCACAATCGAGGGGCGGTCGGGAGCCAGGATGTGCGAATCGGAGACGACAACCACATCGGCGGCGAGCAGATCGGCGTGCTGCTCGACAAAAGCGTAGGCGTTGGTCGAGCCACATTCCTCCTCGCCCTCGACCATGAACTTGACATTGACTGGCATCTCCCCGGTCGCCAGCAGGCTCTGCACGGCCTTCATCTGGGTGAAGGTCTGGCCCTTATCATCGGTGGCACCGCGCGCGTAGAGCTTACCATCGCGCACGACCGGCTCGAAGGGATCGCTGCGCCACTGCTTGCCAGGGTCATCCACCGGCTGCACGTCGTAATGGCCGTAGATGAGCACGGTCGGCGCGCCGGGCGCGCCCAGCCATTCGGCGTAGACGATGGGATGGCCGGGCGTCTCGAAGACCTCGGCGCGGGTCATGCCCATCAGCATGAAATGGGCGCGCAGCCACTCCGCCGCGCGGCGAACGTCGGCCTTGTGCTCGGAGAGCGTGCTGATGCTGGGGATGCGCAGCCATTCTTTAAGCTGTTCCAGAAAGGCATCCTGTTGGGCCTCAATATACTCGTAGGGGGTCATCATGGCTCCTTAAAGTGGTGAGCCATGAGTCTGGAGTCCGGAGTCGTGAGAGACCATGCGGAAACCTCACCCCCCAGTCCCCTCTCGTAAACGCAG
>CAYNHD010000620.1:0-409 GCA_964396775.1 uncultured Thermoflexus sp.
CCTTGCCATCGTCGCTCAGGCGCGGCGTGTGGCTGATGTCCACGCGCAGCAGGTGGTTGCCCAGGCGGTTGGGCAGGTCGGCGCGTGCCACGCCGAAGTGCGCGGCCAGCCGTTCGCCCACCGCGCCGGTGTAGTTGATCTGCGTGGGCAGGCGGTCAACTGGCTCGTAGCGCAGCGCCCGGCGCATGCGCTCTCTGGGGGTGAGGGTCATGGGGTGTCCTTCAGGGTGCATTCGCCTTCGGTGTAGGGGAGGGTTTCAAACCCTCACCTACATAAGTACCGATTCCGACCGCCGGTTCGCGGGGCGTGCTCCCGTCGTGGCGTATCGCAATACGCCCTTGGGGCACCCCCCAAAAAACCCACAACCCCCCCACGAGAGAGGGGGGCGAGGTGCCGCGGGGGTTTTGCC
>CAYNHD010000620.1:419-1660 GCA_964396775.1 uncultured Thermoflexus sp.
CCCCTAAATCCCCCTCTCCAGCCGAGCTAGAGAGGGGGACTTTGACCGGCTGGTGTGAGCACTTTCCCCTCCCTGGCTTTGCCGGGGAGGGGGCCAGGGGGAGGGGCATTGCGTCCAGCCCGTGCCCCGCTTCCCGCAAGCGCCCCTCGCTCACAGGTTGCGGTAGGCCGTCTCGCGGATGGTGCGGACCATCGCCCAGAAATTCTCCAGCGGCGTGTCAAGCTGCACGTGGTGCGTGGGGCCGATGATCAGCCCGCCGCCCTTGCCGATGGTGCGCAGGCGCTGCAACACCTCGGCGCGCACGTCGTCTGGCGAGCCATAGGGCAGGGTGTGCTGCTCGTCCATGCTGCCCCAGAAGCACAGCCGGTCGCCGAACTGTCGCTTGATCTCGGCGGGGTCCATGCTGGCCGGCTGGATCGGGTTGAGGATGTCCAGGCCGATCTCGATCAGCTCCGGGATGATGGGCAGGATGTTGCCGTCGCTGTGGTAGGCGACCTTGAGCGCCGGATTGATCGCCTTTAGCTCGGCGATGAAATGGGCCATGCGCGGCTTGAGGAAGCGCCGCCAGTGGCGCGGCGAGATGAGCATGGCGTGCTGCGCGCCCACATCGTCGCCCGTCCAGATCATGTCCACGCCCAGTTCCACCAGCTTCTTGGCGGCGGTCAGGTGGTACTGGTAGGGAATCTCTAGGATGGCGTCGGCCAGGTCGGGGTCTTCGACGAAATCCACCAACATCTGCTCCAGGCCGCGCAACGCCCATGCTGTCTCGAAGATAGTCGTCACCGTCACGCCGACGATCCAGTAGTCGCCCTGGAACTCGCGCACTACGCGCTCGGCCTCGGTGTATAGCTCCGGGCGGTGCGGGTCGGGCGGCTTGTAGGAGAGGATCGCCTTGTCGTCGGCCAGCGGGTGCGAGACGATCTCGGTGTAGTGGCCCACGCCGAACGGCGTCTCGTAGGGCTGGGAGTTCCAGCCGATGCCCCATTCGTCGGTATAGGCGCCCGGCTGCTGGTAATAGGAGTTGGCCCAGCCCACCGAGGTGAGCAGCATATCTTCGCCCAGCGCCCGCTCAAGCTCGTAGGTGTTGCCGCCGCCGTGCGGGTTGTGGACGCGCTGGCCCTTCACCTGCAGGTCGGTGCGCAGGCGGTCGGCGAACTCCGGCGTGAAGCTGATCTGCATCGGGCAACGATCCGGCTCTTCGTGGCTCAGGGCGGCCAGAACACGCTCGCGTGGTTTCATGG
>CAYNHD010000621.1:0-1656 GCA_964396775.1 uncultured Thermoflexus sp.
TCGTAGAGGACGCTCGTCGCGCCGAGCAGCAGCGGCCCGTAGACGATGTAGCTGTGCCCGGTGATCCAGCCGGGGTCGGCGGCGCACCACCAGGTATCGTCTTCCTTGAGGTCGAAGACCCATTTGAGCGTCGTCGCCACGCCGACCATGTAGCCGCCGTGTGTGTGCAGGATGGCTTTGGGCTTGCCCGTCGTGCCGCTGGTGTAGAGCAGAAAGAGCGGGTCTTCGGCGTCCACCTCTTCGGTGGGGATGCACGGCTCGGCGATGGGCAGCTTCATCAGGTCGTGGTACCACAGGTCGCGGCCCGGCTCCATGTGCACGTCCTGGCCGGTGCGCCGGACGACGATCACCGTCTGGACGGTGGGACTGCGCTGCAGCGCCTCGTCCATGATGTCCTTGAGCGGGACGATGTTGCCGCGCAGCCACGCGCCGTCGGCGGTGATGGCGACCTTGCTGGCGCTGTCCTCGATGCGCCCGTGCAGCGCCTCGACCGAGAAGCCGCCGTAGACGACCGAGTGCACCGCCCCGATCTTGGCGCAGGCCAGCATCGCCACGACGATCTCCGGGATGCGCCCCATGTAGATCGTCACGCGGTCGCCCTTGTTGACGCCCATCGCCCGCAGCACGCTGGCGAAGCGGCAGACCTCGCGGGCAAGCTGGTGGTAGGTGTAGCTGCGCTGGTCGTAGTTCTCGCCCTCCCATAGCAGAGCGACCTTGTTGCGCCGCCAGGTGCGCAGGTGGCGATCCAGCGCGTTGTGCACGATGTTCACCGCGCCCCCCACGAACCACTGGTAGAACGGGGCGTTGGAGTCGTCGAGCGTCTTCTCCCAGGGGGCGAACCACTCGAACTCCTCGCGGGCGATGCGCCCCCACTCCCCGGCCAGGTCAGCCAGCATGGCCTGGTGCGCGGCGTCGTAGTCGGGCTGGTTGGCCTGGCGGACGATGGACTCCGGCGGATAGTACACCTCGCCAATGAGGGGTTTCGTGCTGATCATGTAATAGCCCTCCTCACATATCGTCGAATAAAGCAATGTTCATTATAACAAATTTCGTTGTAATTAACTGAGTTATCTATTTCACAATCGGCTCTGCCCGGCCAGGCTGCTAAAATCGGATCGGGGCACAAGGAGGGCACCATGACCTGGATCGAGTTTGGCCCGGCGGGGCGGCAGTATGGCGCGCCCGATTTCCGGCTGGTCTCAGCCGAGGGAGAGGTCGTGTCGCGTACCCAGTTCCGGCAGCACGAGCATCTGATCCTGCTCTTTCTGCCGGCTTCTTTGCCGCCCTCAACGAGCCAAGCGTTGCAGCGCCTGGCCGCCGCACAGGACGATCTGGCGGAGGCCTCCGCCGCGCTGTACGCGCTGGGCGAGTCGTCGCTGGCGCACCGGGCGGCGCTGCCGCTGCTGGTGGACACGGACGGGGCGGTGCGCCAGGCTTACGCGGCGCTGTTCCCGCCCGATCAGCGCCCGGCGAGCGATGAGCCTTTTGTAGTCATCCTGGATCGCTACGGCGCGCCTGCCTATGCGCGGCGAGGCCTGCCGGACGCTGGCGCGATCAGTGAGGAACTCCTGACTCGCGTGTGGGGGCTGGAATACGAATGCCCGGAGTGAGGGGTCTCCGAGTGGCCCGTGTGGTCATTCTAGAGCGGTCAGCGAA
>CAYNHD010000622.1:0-1648 GCA_964396775.1 uncultured Thermoflexus sp.
GGGGAAGGGAGAAAAGCGCACACGCTAAGCCCCTCCCTCCTTGTGGGGGAGGGGTTTGGGGTGGGGGGAGACCACTTCTCAAATGGTCTCTCCCGACTCCTGACTCACAACTGCTTGCTGCGACCTTGAGCGGGCTTCTCGACTTCTCCCTCACATTCGCGCGGCGAGCAGGTCTTTGAGTTCCATGATCGGTGCGATCTCCGTCGGGTCGGCCTCGTAGGCCATCGCCGCATAATAGCTCACGTAGTCGCCGTACTGGATGGCGTGGCACATCTGGGCCAGCGCGCTCTGCCCCTGGGGGCGGAACGTGTCGGTCATGATGCCGTTTTGCAGGCAAAGCTGCGCTGTAAGCTCGTGGCGCAGGGCAACGCGCGGGTGATCGTGCTGGCGCGAGGTGATGAAGATGGCCGTGATGTCCACCACGTGCTCTGTCGGGAAGCCGATGCCGGCGATGGTGTTGTGGTTGCCTTCTGGCATAGCCTCGAACTCGGCCCACGCTTTGGCGTTCTCGTTCATCTGGCACTTCCAGCGCCGCGCGACCGGCTCGAACAGCCCGCCGCCGAAGAAGACCGGGATGCGCCCGATCAACTGGCCGGCGCCGCGCTTGGCCGGGTTCTGCGGGATGGGGCTACTGACTGTGTAGCGCGACACGTGCTCGCGCAGCACGGTGATGGCCTCCTGCACGTCGGCTTCCAGCGTGGTCATCAGGCCCAGCCGGTGAGCCAGCCCCAGCAGCAGCCCCCAACTCCAGCCGAGCGCGGCGCGCGGCTGGCTGGCGTAAGCGATGCGCCACAGCGGGTAGCCGTGTGCGGCAGCGTGGGCGGCAAGCTGCCCGCCCGTAGTGATGGCCAGCAAGCGCGCGCCCCGCCCCAGGGCTTGTTCGGCGGCGGCCAGCGTCTCTTCGGTGTTGCCGGAGAAGCTGCTGGCGATCACCAGCGTTTCCGGCCCCTGGGCGTAGGCGGGCAGGTCGTAGCCGCGCACGACAGTCCAGGGAACGGCAGACGAGGAGGCGATCAGCGCGCCGGTCAGGTCGCCGCCGATGGCCGAGCCGCCCATACCGGCCAGCACGATCTGGCGCGGGCGGCGGTGCGTGTCGGGCAGCGGCATGGTCTGGGCGGCGGCCCAGGCCGCTGCGAGTTGGTCTGGGAAGGCGTCAATGTGTGCCAGCATGTGCTCGCTGTCCAGCGCGGCAAAGCGGGCATGATCGTCGAGATCGAGATTGAAGCTCATCGTGGCTCTTGCTCCAACAGATGAACGGGGCGGTGCCGGGTCGAGCCAAGCGCCTGGCAGACGCCGCGAGCGAACGCGCCCCATCGTACCGCATTCTGAAGGATTGTCCCATGTACGTTTCGACCAGGGGGCGATGAAGTGCCAGGGCTATCGCATCAGACGTGCGCGCGGCCTAACCTCACCCCCGCTCGGCGCTTACGCGCCTCGCCGCTCCCTCTCCACGTCGTGGAGAAGGGGCAAGCCGAGCGCAGCGAGGCTGGGAGTGAGGCTGGCGGCTCGCTAGAGCGCGTTATGAACTAAGCACGCGCTGGCTCGGGGCGTATTGCAATACGCCCCTACGGAGGCATTTCGCCAACAGTATCCCTGGCGGGGAGGCTCCCCTTTCCCTGCTTGCGGGGAAAGGGGCCGGGGGATAGGG
>CAYNHD010000623.1:0-1644 GCA_964396775.1 uncultured Thermoflexus sp.
CCGCGCCCGCCGGGGTCATGCCGGGGCCGGCGACCCAGTTCTCGGCGACGCTGCCGGCGTAGCCGGCGGCCAGGGCGCGATCTTGCGGCGTGGAACCGCCTTCGCCAGTGTGACCGTACTGGCCAGTGGCGACCATCCAGTTGGCGTGATTCTGGGCGACGGCCATCAGGACGGGGTCTACCGCCCAGGCGCTGAGGCCCAGGCTGGCGCGCAGGCTGTTGACCAGCGCCACGACCTGCCCGGCCAGATCGCCCTGCGCGTGAGCGCGCGGCGCAGCACTCCAGGGCAGCGCGCAGACCAGCACGAGCGCGACGAGCGCCGCGCCGAAGGTGGCGCGCAACCGGCTATGTTCCCTCACAACCCGCACCAGACCCATACCTCAACAACCCAACACGGGCCAGATCGTACCGCAGACCTGGATATGGTTCCAAACACGCACCGGCCCGTCCTAACGTAGCCGGCGCCGTTCAGGGCAGCGGCTGGCTTGGCGGCGGGACGCGCGCGACCAGCCAGGCGACAATGCGCTCGGCTAGGTCGGGCGTGCTGAGCAGCATATCGGTGCCGTGCCCGGCGTCCGGCAGGATGATAAGCTGGTGATCGCCAGCCGCCATGCCGTCCAGGGTAATGCTGTCGGCGGGGTTGTTGCCGTCGCCTTCGCTGGCGACGATCAGCAGCGGGCGCGCGCCCAACTGAGCCATCGCCCCGGCCGTGGTAATCCCCCGGTAGTCCAGGCCGGGGCTGAGCAGCACGGCGGCAGCGCAGCCAGGCAGCCCCGCGCAGGCGTTCAGCCCCAGGTTTGCGCCGACGCTCGCCCCGATGACGATGATCTGACGGGGGGCGATGCCGGGCAACTCGCTGAGCAGGGCCAGCGCGTCGCGGGCGTCTTGCTGGGCGAGCGCCCAGTCCTCGGCCCCGCCGGTCTCGCCATACCCGCGCTGGTCAACTGCCAGCACAGCGTACCCGGCGACCTGCAGCCGGAGCGCCAGCGCGTCCCAGGTCGTGCGGTCGCGGCCCCGCTGGTGAAGCAGCAGCACGCCGGGGGCGGGACGGCTAGGGGCGCTGTAGTAGGTCGCCTGGAGCACCAGCCCATCGGCGGCGCTGATCATCATGGGTAGCTTGACTTGCGTCGGGCGCGGGGTGATCGTCGGCGCGTCCTGGGCTGGCTGGCCCTCGGCGGCCAGGCTCGCCTGGGTGGGATTGCTGACACCCGCTTCGCCGTACCCCGGTTCGTGAATGGCCGCTCCCTCGACGACGGGCGGGCGTGGATCGGTCGTTGGGCTGGCAGCCAGCACGGGCAGCGCCGGCTGCGCCGTTTCGGTCGGCGCGCCGTCGGACTCCGTCCCGCACGCGGCGAAGAGGATGGCGATCAGCAGCGCGGCCAGCAGGAAGGCAGCCGCGCGCAGGGAGCGCCTGTGCTGCGCGGTCATGGCCCGGCCTTCTCCGCTTTCGCAGCCAGCACGATCATGCGCGAGCAGCCGTCTACGAATGGCTCCTGGTCGTACTCCCCGAAGTACTGCACGCGGCGCAGGCCCGCCGCCGCCAGCATCAAGTCCATCTCGCCGGGCAGGATGTAGCGCAGCACGAGGGGAGCCAGCGTGCGCTGCACCGTCCCATCGTCGAGGAGTTCGTCGTAAATCCAGGTGA
>CAYNHD010000624.1:0-1642 GCA_964396775.1 uncultured Thermoflexus sp.
CCCTGCGGCTCCTGCGGGCGCAGGTTGGGGGCCAGCCAGGCCAGGAAAGCGTCCTCGGAGCGCGTCTGCATGTAGACGCGCCCTGGCCCGGTGAGGTCCACCACCAGGCCCTCGCCGCTGAGCAGGGTCGAGCGGACGCCGCCGGCGGTGCGTACCCGGAAGCCCATCCCCTCGCTGAACGAGACCAGGTGCCCGGTGTCTATCGTGTAGCGTTGGCTGGGGGCCAGGTCAATGGGGTGGATGGCTCCATAACTGGACAGGATGAGCAGCCCTTCCCCGCGCGCGCGCAGCATGACCAGCCCTTCTGAGGCGAAGAACGTCTGCGCGCCGCCCCATTTGGCGTCTATGGTGATGCCCAGCGACGAGGCGACATACGAGCCGCTCTGCACCAGCAGCGATTCGCCATGCATCTCCAGGATCATCATGTCGCCCGGCATCGTCGGGGCCAGGTTGATCTGCCCGCCTTGCGCCGGGGCCTGGAAGACGTTGAGGAAGAAGCTCTCACCGCCGAGGACAGAGCGCGTCAGGCTGCGAAGGATGCCGCCCTCCATCTGTGTCTTGAGCTTCATGCCCTCGGTCATGCTCACCATCGAGCCGGATTCGACGCGAATCTCCTCGTGGGGGGCCAGGTCCACAATAGCCATCGAGTACGAGGGCCGGTACATGATTTCGGCGCGCATCAGGAGTCTCCTTGTCTCGTGACCCGGCGGGCGCGCGCGGCGCAAGCGCCCACCCTTTGTTGCGGTCTGCTGCCGCCTTAGTATAGCGCCGGGGATGCGTTGCGATCCACTGCGGCTGCCGGGCGGCGAGGTGCGCCAGCGCCGGGCGGGGGTGAGGTCACGTAGGGGCGGCGCTCAGCCCCGCCCTGGGACGCAGCAGAGCAGCGCCCCTACCTGACAGGTTTTGCACTCACCCTGCCAGCAGGGATGCACTGCGCGGAGCGGTCTTCCCGTGCCGAGTCCGTTTATCTGTTTATTTGTTTGAGGGCCAGAAACACTATATGCGTGGGTAAGCATGGAGCATTACCCCCTACATATAGGGTTTCAAGCCACCAGAGTTCAGCACCAGAATCGGCTTGACAGCGTTTGGGCTGGCTCGAACGCCTGTGCTATCATTGCATCATTGACCGGCTGGATGCCTATCAGTACCGCACAGGGCGGAGGAACGGAGCATCATGGCCCGGAACATGCTACTCCTGGTGTGCCATGCCGAAGACGGGCGTTTCGCCGACGGAGACCGGACGGCGATCCGCACAGCATTGACCGACTCCAAGTGCGTTTCCCGCGTGATTGAGGCAGGCGGCGGGTGGTTCGAGGTGATCTGCGTGGACGGCGGGCGGTTGACGCTGCGCGCACCAGGGTTGAATGGAGGGTGTGCTTTTCACCGGATGTACTTGTTCCTGGAGACAGAGACCTGGACGGCGGCCATGCTGCGGCTGGTCTATGCGCTCATGCGCGCTGGTGGATTTGGGTTGGTGCGCGACCTGGACGCGCCGCAGTTTCTGGTTACGCACCCTCAGCAGGTGACCTATTTCCCCTGGCTGCCGGAGCCGCCGCGCCTCGTGCGCAGCTCGCGCGATCTCGCTGCGTCGCTGGGCGCAGCAGTCTAGCATCACCTGATACATCCCCGCACCAACGCGAAC
>CAYNHD010000625.1:0-1631 GCA_964396775.1 uncultured Thermoflexus sp.
CTTCACCCACCCCGCGCACCGGGGCTGTGGCCATGCCACGCGCTGCACGGCGGCAGTCGTTGAGACGGTGCGGGAGGCCGGGATCGAGACGGTCGTGCTCAACGTGCGGCGGCACAACACGCCGGCCATTCGCATCTATGAAAAGCTCGGCTTCCGGCGCTACGCCCTGTTCCTGGAAGGGCCGGCCCTGCGCCGGGACTGATCGCCCATTCCACTGCGCCTGCGCTGTGCTACAATCAGCAACGGCTGTATGATCCACAGACAGAGAAGACGATAAAGGAGCACTGAATGACGGTCGAGCATGATGTTCGTGACCTGGGCCTGGCTACTGGGGGTCGCTACCGCATCGAGTGGGCCGAGCGTGATATGCCTGTGCTGCGGCAAATCCGCGAGCGGTTTGAGCGCGAGCGCCCGCTGGACGGAGTGCGCGTGTCAGCGTGCCTGCACGTGACGACGGAGACGGCCAACCTGATGCGCACGCTGCAAGCGGGCGGCGCCGATGTGGTGCTGACGGCTTCCAACCCCCTTAGCACGCAGGATGATGTGGCGGCGTCGCTGGTCAGCCATTTCGAGATTCCGGTCTTCGCCATCAAAGGCGAAGATCACACCACGTACTATGACCACATCAAGCGCGCGCTCGATCACAAGCCGCACATGACGATGGACGACGGCGCGGACCTGGTCAGCGAGCTGCACAAGAACCGCACCGAGCTATTGGAGCACGTCATCGGCGGCACCGAGGAAACGACAACCGGCGTCATCCGGCTGCGGGCAATGGCCAAAGACGGCGCGCTGAAGTTCCCGGTGCTCGCCGTCAACGACAGCATGACCAAGCACCTCTTCGACAACCGCTACGGCACAGGCCAGAGCACCATTGACGGCATCATCCGCGCCACGAATATCCTGCTAGCGGGGCGTATTCTCGTCGTCGGCGGCTACGGCTGGTGCAGCCGGGGCATCGCCATGCGCGCCAGGGGCATGGGCGCGAACGTCATCGTCACCGAAGTAGACCCGCTCAAGGCGCTGGAAGCGGTGATGGACGGCTTCCGCGTCATGCCGATGATCGAGGCCGCGCCCATCGGCGATATTTTCGTCACCTCCACCGGCGACATTAATGTGATTGATGTGCCCCACTTCGAGGCGATGAAAGACGGCGCGATTGTCTGCAACAGCGGCCACTTCAACGTCGAGATCAATATCCCCGGCCTGGAGAAGATCGCCACTGGCGCGCCGCGCCGCGTGCGCCCCTTCGTCGAGCAGTACACGCTGCGCGACGGTCGCGTGATCAACCTGCTGGCCGAGGGACGCCTGATCAACCTGTCCGCCGCCGAGGGGCACCCGGCCAGCGTCATGGACATGAGCTTCGCCAACCAGTCGTTGGGCGCGGAGTTCATGCGCAAGAGCGGGTCGGCTCTGGAGAAGAAGGTCTACACCATCCCCGCCGAGATTGACCAGGAGATCGCCCGGCTGAAGCTGGAGTCGATGGGGATCACCATTGACACGCTGACCCCGGAGCAAGTGCGTTACCTGAATCAGTGGCAAGAAGGCACCTAGCGCGTGTTATGAACTCCACGCGCTTGGCGCAGCGGGAAGCGCGCAACGCCAGGTGCGGCGCATTGACCCCCACCCTG
>CAYNHD010000626.1:0-1628 GCA_964396775.1 uncultured Thermoflexus sp.
ACCCCCCGGCCCCCTCTCCGTAAACGGAGAGGGGGAGTAAGCGTGCAGTTAAGTCCCCTCTCCGCGTCTAGAGAGGGGATTGAGGGGGGAGGTACACCGGCGAGACCGGCAGCCAGATGATCGCGTAGGGGCGTATAGCCATACGCCCCGGTGTGCGGCAGACCTTCAAAAGAAGACTTCGGAAGTTTTAGAAACTTCCGAAGTCTGGACTTGCCCCTAGTACACGTATTCCTCTTCCAGCATCTCACGCAAGCGCAGGTAGCTGTCGTAACGCTCCGCGCTGACCGCGCCGCGTTCCACCGCCACGCGCACGGCGCAGCCCGGCTCGTGGGTGTGCGTGCAGTCCGGGAACTTGCAGTCTGCCACCAGCGGCGCGATCTCGACGTAGTAGCCGTCTAGCTCGTCCGGCTCCACGTCCCAGGGCGACACAGCGCGGATGCCCGGCGTATCGGCCACGTAGCCGCCGTCGGCCAGGGGGATCATCTCGCTGTAGCGGGTGGTGTGGCGGCCTTTGGTCGTCGCCGTGCTGACGGCGCTCACGCGGCGGCCCAGGTCTGGCTCGATGGCGTTGAGCAGGCTGGTCTTGCCCACGCCCGACGGCCCCGTGAACACGGAAATCTTGCCCACCAGCGTGTCGTGCAGCGCGGCGATCCCCGCGCCGGTCCTGGCGCTGACGTAGAGCACGGGATAGCCAATCCGCTCGTACTCGGCGAACAGAGCGCGCGCCGTCTCCGGGTCAGGGATGAGATCGATCTTGTTGACGCAGACGCGAATGGCAGGGATGGCCGCTTTCTCGGCGGCGACCAGGAAGCGGTCAAGCATCCGCAGGTGCGGGCTGGGCTGCGCGGCAGCGAAGACGAAGATCGCCTGATCAGGATTGGCGATGATCACTTGCTCGCGCTCTTTCGACGTGCCCACCGCCGAGCGGGGCGACACGCGCGAGAGCACCCGCTCGCGCTCGGCGACGGCAACGATCACGCCGCCCACAGTGTCCGCGTCGGTTTCCAGGCGCTCAACCGTCACCCGGTCGCCGATGGCGACCAGATCCGTCTCCTGATATTCCTCTTTGAGCCTGCCCCGAAGCTGGCAAACGATGGGGCCTTGCGGGGTGTCAACGGTGAAGAAACCACTCTGCGTGCGGATGACCAGACCTGTCAGTTTTTCGCCCAAAGCTGCTCCCTCATAGCACACTCAGCGCCAGCACGGTTCGCGGGCTGGCAACAACAAGCGCCGCGAACAACACAGCCCGCAGCGCCGGATACGCACCACGCCAGGCTTTACAGACAGTCCCAGGTGCGCACCTCCGCGCTGCGAACAGGGAGCATCGCGGCCACACGCCGCGCCCTCCCTACCGACACACAGGCGACTGGCAACCACCATCGCGTCGCCAGACCTCGCCTGTCTCAGCATAGCACGAGCCATCAGGCGGAGTCAACAGGGGGCGTGTGCACAGGTGCACACGTTGTCAGCGACTCGCTTGACACCGGGCGAGGTAAGGTCCCGTAGGGGCGTACTGCAATACGCCCCTATCCCCCGGCCCCTTCCCCCAGCAAAGCCAGGGGAAGGGGAGAAGTGCCTGTCAGATCGTCCCCCCTCTAGCTCGGCTGGAGGGGGGATTGAGGGGGGAG
>CAYNHD010000627.1:0-1621 GCA_964396775.1 uncultured Thermoflexus sp.
CAAGATGCGCGGCGAATTGGAGCGCAGGGCGTATCTCATTTCTGGGGCAAAAGAGTACCGCTGAGGCGCAGAGAGCGCAGAGAAAAGATAGGTTGGAGAGAGTGTTAGTTCTTCTCCGCGTCCTCTGCGGTTCTGCGGTTCTGCGGTTCTGCGGTTCAGGTATTTCGCCCCCTTCGTGAGATGCACCCGGAGCGCACGATGACTGGGCAGCCCTTTGCGATGCTGTTATAGTAAGGGGCGTGTGTGACAGGCCGCGTCTGCGCGCTGACAGGGCAGGAGGATTCGGATGCCGCGTGTGACCTCTATCCAGGAGATTTTCGAGCATATTGACGAAGGATTTGACCCGGCCAAAGCGGAGGGCGTTGACGCCGTGTTCCAGTTCAACCTGACCGGCGACAGCGGCGGGCAATATTGGGTCAAAGTGGCCAACCAGCAGGCCGAGGTTCATGAGGGCACGCACGACGCCCCAACTATGACCATCACCGCGACGGCAGAGAATTACATCGCGCTGGTCAATGGCGACCTGAACGCGATGATGGCTTTCATGCAGGGCAAGGTCAAAGTCAAGGGCGATATGGGCCTGGCGCTGAAACTGCAAGCCATGTTCGGCATTGGCTGACGCTCGCGCAGAACCGGGCCGGGTGCAGCGCACGGGCGCGATCTCGCTGAAGATCGCGCCCGCTTTGCTTGTCGGCTTCCCGCTACTGCGGGATGGGCACGTTGAGGCGCAGCCGTTGCAGCGTGCGCAGCGAGACCAGCGAGCGCAGCGGCGCGCCGTACTGGTCCAGCGCCGCGTCGGTGAGCACGTCGTTTGCGCCTGGCGAGGTCGGGCGCAGCGTATCGTCTACGCCCGCCCGTCCAAGCGCGCGGTTGATGGGCCGCCAGACGTTGGTCAGCGGCAGGTCGTAACGCTCTGCCAGGCGCACGATCACGCTGTTGTAGGCGTTGAGCGACGGGTATAGCTCCGGCGGGCCGGGGATGGTCGTCAGCACGGGGATCGCCCCGTATTGCGCGATGGTGCGGGCGATGCCGTCGAGCGCGCTCTCGAACTGGTCGAGCGGCGTGCCAGCCAGCACGTCATTGCGCCCGACCACCACGAAGACGACCGAGGGCCGGTTCACGCGCAGCTCGCAGTCGAGCGGCGTCTCGCCGCCGCCGCAGAAGTTGCCGTTGGCGAGCGCGGGGTTAAGCAGGTCAGTCGCCCGCCAGCCGGGATCGCTGGCCAGCGCGCCGCCTCCCTCGAAGCTGTTGCGCCCGGTCGGCAGCGGGGTGCTGGCGTAGTAGAAGACCAGGTCGCTTAGCTCTGCCGCGTCCTTGAGCGTGCCGAAGTCACCGCTTCCGTCGGCGAAGTCGCCCAGGAAGTCCGCCGGGCGCGCATCACCCACCACACTGAACACCCCGGAATCCAGTCCCTGCGCGCGGCCCCGCGCGTACAGATCGCGGGCCGTTTGCTGCACTTCCCCGTCCACTTCGGGAACATTCGGAATGGCGTCAATGTCCACCATATCGGACGGCGGCGGCTCAGTCGGCGGCGGGACTTCGGTCGGCGGCTCCTGGATCGGGTTGACCGTGACGGTGAAGGTCGCCCGCGCCGTCCCGCCGCGCCCGTCTTCGAGGGAGA
>CAYNHD010000628.1:0-1618 GCA_964396775.1 uncultured Thermoflexus sp.
TTGCGGGGAAAGGGGCCGGGGGATAGGGGTTGAAAAGTGCATAACACGCTCTAGATCACTCAACAGGGCGATCGGGCCTCACGTCCGATTGCTCCGTTCAGGAGTACCACCGCTGAGGAAGTCGGCCATGCCCAAACAGAAGCACGAGGCCAATCCCGATCTGCTCGCCCGGCTGTGGAACGACACTGTGCTCGGCTGGCGGCTGCTGTTCGACCGGCGGGTGAGCGGCTCGGCCAAGCTCATCCCGCTCCTGGTCATCTTCTACATCCTCTCACCGATTGACCTGCTGCCGGATGTCCTGCTGCCGTTCGGCGTGGTGGACGATCTGAGCGCCTTCCTGCTCGGACTCCAGATGTTCATCCGCAGCGCCCCGCGCGAGGTGGTGGACGAGCATCGCGGCCTGCGCCCGCGTCGTCAGCCCGGCGGCTACACCCCGCCGCAAAACGCGCAGATCATCGAGGGCGAGTACGAAATACGCGACGAGGATTGAGCGCGGTGCCGCTGCTCTACCTGATCCGCCACCCGCGCACGCAGCCTGACCCATCCCTCCGCGCCTCTCAATGGGAACTCAGCGAGCAGGGCCGCACCCAGGTGCGCGCCCTGGCCGCTCTGCCGCTGTGGGCGGCGGTGGGGGCGGTGATCACCAGCGCGCAGCGCAAAGCCGCCGCTGTCGGCGAGGCGGTGCGCGCCGCGCACGGCGTGCCCTGGCACGTCGTGGAGGCGCTCGACGAGGCCCGGCGCGATTCGTGGCTGGACCCTGAGCAGTTCAGTCGGGCGCAGCGGGCCTTCTTCGCCCATCCGGAGATGCCGCCGGTTCCTGGCTGGGAAACGGCGCGGGCGGCGGGCGCGCGTTTTGCGGCGGCGATGGACGGCGGGCTGGCGCAGTATCCTGGCCAGTCGTTGGCGGTTGTCGCTCACGCGACGGTGCTGACGCTGTACGCGGCGCGCCTACGCGGCGCAGCGCCCAGGTACGACGACTGGCGCGCGATCGGGTTTGCGGCGATCATGGCCGTTGACCGGGCCAGCCTGCGCCCGCTGACGCCGTTCCTGGGCGCGCCCTGGGCCGGCCTACCTTCGCCCGCCACACCCTGACCTTTTCCAGCGAGCACAGCGTATGAAGATCGGCATCCTGTCCGACACGCACAACCACCGCCGCAACACCGAGATCGCCCTGGCCGCGCTGCGCGCGCGCGGCGTCGAGCGCCTGATTCACTGTGGCGACCTGACCACGCCGGCTATGGTTTACCTCTTCGCCGGCTGGCCGGTGACGTTCGTCCGGGGCAATATGGACATGGCGCGCGCCGACCTGGAAGCGGCGGCCCAGCAGATCGGGGCCTTGCCCCCCGCGCTCAGCCGCGAGATCGAGGTCGGCGGTGTGTGGATTGGTGTCACGCACGGCCACGATCACACTCTGCTGACGCGGATGATGATGAGCGGCAAGTACGCCTACCTGTGCTGCGGGCACACTCACCGCCGCCAGGATGAGTTTCGCCGCCCGTACAGCGTGCGCCTGATCAACCCTGGCGCGTTGGGCGGCAGCCAACCGCAGACGCGCTCCGCCGCCGTCCTCGACCTGGCGACCGGCGCGCTGGAGTTCATTGAGTTCCCAGAGTTATTC
>CAYNHD010000629.1:0-1604 GCA_964396775.1 uncultured Thermoflexus sp.
GACGTGGAGAGGGGGCGGCGAGGCCCGCGTCAGCGGGCCGAGCGGGGGTGAGGCTAAGCAATGCGGCTACACTGCCTGACAGGTTTTGCACACACCCTCGCCCATTGTAGCCAGGAGCGAAACGACTATAATCTGGACAGGCGCTGGCCCCTGGCATGCCTAGCCGCCGGAAATGCGCCGCCCTTCTTCACCCGCAGCAGAGTAACCCATTTAGCAAAAGGAAAAGCACATGAAGCGCCATTGGATGTTAGGAGTAATGGTTCTGGCTATGCTGACCGCCCCCATGCTGGCCTGTGGATTCCCGCTGCCCGCCGGGACAGCGATGCTGGCCGTCAGCAAGGCCGTCTGCGCCGAGGGCGAGGCGGCGGAGTCCTGCCAGGTGCGCCAGGATGCGTACCAGTTGATGAGCAAGCTGCAATCAGTCGCCGTCGAAGACCTGAGCATGACCCTGCACATTGACGACGGGGAGAGCGTCACCGCGATGACCCTCACCGGGGCCTACGAGTACGTGGTCACGGGCGACGAGGTTGGCCTGGGAGCCAACATCCACGCCATGCTGACCGACGCTGAGATGAGCGACGCCAGCGGCGCAGAATCGCTCGACGGGGCCGAGTTCATCGTCTTCGGCGACAAGGCGTACACCAGGAAGCCCGGCGAGGAGTGGGTTTACGAAGAGCTAGACGAGAACGCCCTGCTCGGCCTGGGCATGATCCTCGGCCTGGGCGGCCCCACCGGGGCCGGGCTGGACCTGTTCAGCGACCCGACCATCTTCTCAGTCAGCGTCGCCGACGGCCCGGCAGTGGGCGGCCAGGCAACGCAGGCCCAGACGCTGGCGCTCAACCTGGGGGCGCTGCTTTCCAACGCCGAAGTGCTGGACAGCGTGATGACCCAGGGTTTCGGTGCGGGCGGTGAGGCGCTGGGCATGACTCAGGAGGACCTGGGCGTGGACGCGGCTCAGTTGGCGATGTTGTCCATGCTGTTCCTGCCGATGTTCGAAGGCTCCTCCTTCACGACCACCGTCTACATCGGCGCGGAGGACGGCTACATCCACCGCATCGAGGACAACTACGTGTTCATGATGGACACCGCCGCCCTGGGCGCGCTGGCCGAAGGCGAGCCGCAGAAGATGACCATGCGCTACGAACTGTCCGGCAACCTGGTGCGCCACAACCAGCCAGTGACCATCAGCGCCCCCGAAGGCGCTACCGAAGGCGAGGGTCTGCTCGGTGAAGAGGGCGGTCTGCTCGGCGGTGGGCTGGGCAGCGGTCTGCTCGGCGGGCAGTAATCGCCGCGCGCCCCGATTGTCGCAGTAAGCGCAAGGGTTTTGTAGGGGCGTATTGCGACACGCCCCTGATGCGCCTTGACGATCATGATCGGTAGCCGCTTGTAGGGACGGGTCTGCAAACCCGCCCCTACATGACATTTGCGCGTATCACCCGTCTTGAATGTCAAATCTTGTCAGGCGCGGCAGAGCAGCGCCCTTACCTGCCTGACAGGTGTTGCGGCATAGGGCCGCTTGCCGCTGCGCCGGGCGTGCCCTAGAGCGTGTTATGCACTTTCGACCCCTATCCCCCAGCCCCTTTCCCCGCAAGCAGGGAAAGGGG
>CAYNHD010000630.1:0-1596 GCA_964396775.1 uncultured Thermoflexus sp.
GAGGCGGGGATGCACGGGACGATGGGCTACCTGGCCCGGCCCGACCGTCTGGCCCGCCGCCGCGACCTCAACGCCATCCTGCCCGGCGTGCGCTCGCTGATCGTCGTCGCGCTCAACTACGCGACGGACGCCATCCCGCCATCCGTCCTGCGCGATCCCCGGCGGGGGCGCATCTCCAACTACGCCTGGGGCGCAGACTATCATGCAGTCATGACGCCGCGCCTGGAAACGCTGGCTGCCTGGCTGCGCGAGCAAGCCGGGCAGGAGGTCGCCAGCCGCGTCTACGTGGACACGGGCGCGATTCTGGAGCGCCATCACGCGCAAGGGGCCGGGCTGGGCTTCATCGGCAAGAACACCCTGCTGATCCATCCCCGGCGCGGCTCGTACCTGTTCCTGGGCGAAGTGCTGACCACCCTGCCCTTCGACGCTTATGACACACCAGCCCGCCCGACGCTCTGCGGGACGTGCGCGCGCTGCCTGGCCGCCTGCCCGACCGGAGCATTTCCGCGCCCCTACGTGCTTGACGCGCGGCGCTGCATCAGCTACCTGACCATCGAGTTGAAAGGGGCCATCCCCGAAGAGCTGCGCCCGCTGCTGGGCAACTGGGTCTACGGCTGTGACATCTGCCAGAAAGTGTGCCCCTTCACGCGCAAGTTCTCCGCGCCGACGGGCGAGCAGGCATTCTGGCCGCTCACCGCTGACCGGGCCGCGCCGCCGCTGGCTGACCTGCTGGCGCTGGACGCAGAGGGCTTCCGCGCCCGCTTCCGCAACTCGGCCATCTCGCGGACCGGGCGGGAGCGGCTGGTGCGCAACGCCTGCATCGCGGCGGGCAACAGCGGCCTGGCGGAGTTCGCCCCACTGCTCGATCACCTGGCGCGGCAGGACGAGTCCGGCCTGGTGCGTGCGCACGCGGCCTGGGCGCTGGCCCGCCTGCGGGCGTGATGGCGAGTGTGTGTGCAAAACCTGGCAGGCGGTAGGGGCGCTGCTCTGCTGCGCCCCCGTAGGGGCGCATTGCGATACGCCCTACGGGACCTCACCTCGCTGGGTGTCAAGCGAGTCACTGACAACCTTTGCACACACCCGATGGCGACGCGCAGGCAGCATAAACTCAGCGCACGACGTTGGGACGTCGTGCGCTGAAGCACAAGGAGGAAAACATTGGCGCAACTCTGCGCGAAAGGGGTTAAGTTTTCATCAACTCTCTTCCAAACCAACCATGCTCCTATCATAGCCTAAGATGCGACAGATGGCTTGTGACAAGCTACACATAGAATTCAGATAGCTGTCACAAATAGCTTGCCCGGCCCACCACAAAGGAAATGCCGCGCCCAGACTCCCCAGCCAGGCGCGGCGCTCCCTAAAAGTAATAAGTTTGAGGAGGCAGAAGAGAAACACCATCCCAGCCAATGAGAACGATCCTCAGAGATCGTCACACCAGCCTGCTGTCACACACCCTTAGCATATCCTCCCACCTGGCTGCTCAACAGGGAACAAAGGCGTCATTAGGTGTGACATTCGTCACAATTGAGGATGCGCAGGGGAAGTGCGGTTTTGGGGTCATTGGTTATTGGTTATTGGTTGTTGGTTATTGGTTGT
>CAYNHD010000631.1:0-1595 GCA_964396775.1 uncultured Thermoflexus sp.
CCACCGTCCGCCTAGCCGCCGGAGAAGGCCATGCCTGCGCCGCCGCGCCGCGCAACGCCCATGCTGTCCGTCATCGTCGCCCTGCTGCTGATCAGCTTCGGTCTGCGCATCTGGCAGCTAGAGCGGGCGAGCTTCTGGGTGGATGAGGTCTACACGACTCTGCGCATGGATGGCAATCTACGCCATACGCTGGAGAGCGTCCTGAGCACGGGCAATCAGATCCCCCTCTACTACCTGCTCCTCCACGCGCTGCCCCACGAAGGCGAGTTCGCCCTGCGCTATCCGTCCGTGCTGGCGGGGATGGTTACCGTCGCCCTGTTGATCGTCGCGGCGCGGCAGCTTACGAGCCACCGGGAGTCAGTCCTGTGGGCGGGCGCTCTGCTGGCGGTGAATCCGTTTCACGTGGTACTGTCACGCACGGCGCGCCCCTACGCGCTTCTTGTGACGCTCGCGCTGCTGGTGTCGCTCGCCTTCATCGCGCTGGCCCGCCACCCGCGCTCGTGGGCAAGATGGGCTGTCTTCACGCTGAGCAGCGCGGCGGTCGTCATGACTCACTTCTTCGGCCTGATGCTGCCGCTGGCCCAATACATTGTGCTCGGCTTCCGCATCAGGCGCAGCCGCGTGCTCTTTCGCCGCTGGCTGGCCGGCTGGATGGTTGCCGGGCTGCCCTTCCTGGCGTGGAACCTGGCTCGCCTGGCGCGGGGCAACATCACCCCCAACACGGCCTGGATTCCGGCGCCGGGCCTCGACGACGTGGCGCTAACCTTCCAGAACCTGATCGTGGGCCATTACGGGCCGCCGGCCTGGTACGCCATCCCTGGTTTGGTCGCTGCCGCTGTCGGGCTGGGGGCAGGCGCGTACCACGCGGCACGGGCCTGGCGGCGCGGCGCGGCTTTCTATTGGCTGTGGCTGGTCCTCGCCCCGTTCGCTGCGATTCTGTTGATCTCCCTCGTGCGCCCGCTGTACATTGACCGCTACTTCGCCGAGACGCTGCCCGCGTGGCTGCTGCTGGTTTGGTTGGGTCTGAGCCGCCTGCCTGGCAGAGGTCTTGGGACGGCGCTGCTGGCGCTGGTCGTACTGTCGGGCTTGCTGGTGGTGATCAGCGCGCGGCGCAGCGGCCACGAAGAGCGTGAAGGCTGGCGCCCACTGGCAGATACCGTCCGTCAGGAACAGCAGCCAGGTGATGGCGTGCTCGTCCAGCGCAGCGCCACGCTCAATGCGTTCGCTTATTACGCGGGCACAGACACGATGGAAAGCCTGATCCTCCTCGGAATCAGCGATTCCAGGGAGGGCATCTACCTGCTGAGCGAAGACGAGACGACTTCGCCGGCGCGCCTGTGGGTGGTCTACGATGCGCTGCACGACGCGCATCGCCTGGGGCCGATGCCCGCGCCAGACCCGTTCGTGCCGTCACTGTCGCCGGTTTCCGCGTGGCTCAGCACGCGCCAGAATCGGGTGCTCGCCTCGTACACCTTCAACGGCATCGCGCTGCTGCTGATAGACATGGCAGGCGAACCAGCCCCTGCCAGCCCTCCACCGCCCGCCTAGCCGCCGGAGAAGGCCATGCCTGCGCCGCCGCGCCGCGCAAGCCAACC
>CAYNHD010000632.1:0-1583 GCA_964396775.1 uncultured Thermoflexus sp.
CTAGTCGCGGGAGTCTCCAGGTTCCCGGTGACGCATTCATAGATGGGCGCGATCTTGAGGTCAGTCCGCCGTTGACCATCATGGAAATCAACATTTGGAACGGTGTACCACGAACCCGTGTGGTCTGTACCCTTCAGCATGGTGCCGCTGTCAGATTGCATGAGGTTAAGTGGGTGGAAGACGAAGAACGCTACTATCTCCGCGTCAAAGGCGACGGGTGTGAGGGGTGGGTATCCGATCCCTTCGTTAGTCCCCAGTTCAGCGAGCCAGTGGGAGATCAGATGTAGTATCGCTAGCAGCGGTTGCCATAAGTCGCGCGATTACAGTATCACAGGGAGAGAATTATGATCACCGCACTGGTCACCGGGGGCACGGGGTTCGTCGGGTCGCACGTGGCACGGGCGCTGATCGCGCGCGGCTACCAGGTGCGCATCCTGCGCCGATCCACCAGCCGCCTCGATCTGGTCGCCGATCTCGCCTGCGAGCACGCCGTCGGCGACGTGAGCGACTACGACTCGCTGCTGGCGGCCATGCAGGGCGTGGACTGGGTGTTTCACGTCGCGGCAGTGGCCGATTACTGGCGCAACGATCCGGAGCGCATCTACGCGGTCAACGTGGACGGCACGCGCAACGTCCTGCGCGCGGCGGAGGCGAGCGGGGTCAGGCGAGTGATCTTCACCAGCAGCGCGGCGGCGATGGGCTACCGCGACGACCTGGGCGCGGTGGACGAGTCCGTGCGCTTCAACTGGGACCCGCGCCTGACTCCCTACGGGCATAGCAAGTTCCTGGCCGAGGCGGAAGTGTACCGGGCCATCCAGCGCGGGCTGGACTGCGTGATTCTCAACCCGACGGTGATCATCGGGCCGGGCGACCTCAACCAGATTTCGAGCAGCGTGGTGCTGGAAATGGCATACGGTCATGTCCCGCCGACGGTGCCGCCAGGCGGCGTGACGGTCATTGACGTGCGCGACGTGGCGGCGGCGCATGTGGCTGCCGCCGAGCGCGGGCGCACCGGCGAGCGTTACCTGCTGGGCACGGTGGATTTGACGCACAAGGCGTGGCTGCGCCTGACCGCACACGCGGTTGGGCGGCGCATGGGCGCGTTCCCGCTGCCGGCCTGGGCGGTGAGGATCGTCGCGGTGGCCGCTGATGTCCTGCGTCGGCTGGGGGTGAGCATTCCCATCGAGGGCAACCAGCTTCGCCTGAGCACGCGCATGATGTTCTACAATTGCCAGAAGGCGTGGCGCGAGCTAGGGGAGCCGCAGGTGCCGATCCACCAGAGTCTGCGCGACACGTATGCCTGGTACAAGTCGCACGGAGAACTATAAAGAAAACAGGAGCGTATGGCACTACGCCCCTGCGTTAGCCCGCGATTTGGGGATACCCACACAAGAAACCAGGCGAGACACCTCAACAGCTCTTGCTCTCGCGGTCAACCAAATGTGCTTTATAGCACCTACCTAGCTGGCTGGAATGCGCTACCTGCTCAGCTCCAAAGAGGTTGACGCCGCGAGTACGCTGGAATGCCTCGCCTGGACGTTGCTCACAGTGTAGCACGGATCAGACTCCAAACGCAATACCCC
>CAYNHD010000633.1:0-1566 GCA_964396775.1 uncultured Thermoflexus sp.
GCCGCTCCCTACTTGACAACCAACACCGTATCTCTCCACGTGATGGAGAGGGGGATTGAGGGGGTGAGGCCCGCACAGCCAGGCCTGTTGACGCATATGGGCGCATCGCAAATACGCCCTTACGGGGCGCAGCAGAGCAGCGCCCCTGCGTAACCTCACCCTCCACCCCGCTCGCTCTTTTTGCCCGCGCCGCCAAGCGGAGTAAGATCGGGCACTGTGCCTGCTGCGCCGCGCCGTCGAAGGGGGGGATCGCACCATGCCCGTTGTGCTGTCTGTGCGCCGAGTGGAGAACAAGGCCGACCTGCGCACCTTCATTACCTTTCCCTGGACAGTCTACAAAGGCGATCCCTACTGGGTGCCGCCCCTGCTTTCTATGCTGCGCCACAAGCTCGACCAGGCCCACGCCGCCGCCTGGGAGTACATGGAGGGCGACCATTTCATCGCCTGGCGCGGCGGGCAGCCCGTTGGCACGATCACCGCCTTCATCAACCACCGCCACGACGAATATTGGAACGAGCGCATGGGCTTCTTCGGCATGTTCGAAGTGCTGGACGACCAGGAAGCGGCCAGCGCCCTGCTGGAGACGGCGGCGGAATACGTCGCGGCGAAGGGGGCCACCGCCCTGCGCGGCCCGGCCAGCTTCTCCACCAACGCCGAGTGCGGCGTGCTGGTTGACGGCTTCGACGACCCACCGGTGCTGCTCTACCCCTACAACCCGCCCTACTACCAGCGCCTGATCGAGAACGCGCCCGGCTTCGCCAAAGTGATGGATCAATTCAGCTACCATTTGACGCTGGAGGCCGCCAGCCAGTCGCCCAAGCTGCAGAAGCTCTTCCGCATCACCGAGCAGAACAGCGCGCGGCGCGGCATCACCGTGCGCACGGCGGATCCCACGCACCTGGCCGAGGAGTTCACGCTGCTCAAGGACATTTACAACCGGGCGTGGGAGAGAAACTGGGGCTTTGTGCCCTTCTCGCCACGCGAGCTAGACGAAATGGTGGCCGAGATCGGCAGGTTTTTCGACCCAGAAATGGCCTTCTTCGCCGAAGTTGACGGCAAACCCGTCGCCTTCCTGCTCGGCCTGCCGGACATGAACCAGGCGCTCCGCCGCGCCTACCCCCGCCCCAGCAAGCCAGAACTGATCACGCTGCTCCAACTGCTGTGGCACTGGAAGGTGCGCCCCAAGATCACCCGCGTGCGGATCATGCTGATGGGCGTGCAAGAGGGCTACCGGGGCATCGGCGTGGAAGCGGCCATGTTCATCAAGGCGTACCAGGCGGGCGCGACGCTGGGCTGGCCCACCGCCGACGGCGGCTGGGTGCTGGAGACGAACACGGCCATGAGCCGCCTGGTTGAGGCGCTGAACGGGCGCGTGTACAAGCGATGGCGCTGGTACGAGCGCGCGCTGTGAGTGGTGGTTGGTTGTTGGTGATTGGTTATTAGTGGTTGGTGATCGGTAACCAGTGATCAGTTGTCAGTGATCGGTAGGGGTGCCGCTCCGCTGCGCCCGGAGCGTGTTATGCTCTTTCAACCTCTATCCCCCGGCCCCTTTCCCCGCAAGCAGGG
>CAYNHD010000634.1:0-1564 GCA_964396775.1 uncultured Thermoflexus sp.
GGAACTGATCGCGGGACGGGCCGCCCCATCGTTCCTGCTTGGTCTTGCTCCGGGTGGGGTTTGCCTGGCCGCCTGTGTCGCCACAGACGCCGGTGCGCTCTTACCGCACCGTTTCACCCTCACCCCTCACGCGGAGGGGCACTCTGCCTCTCTGTTGCACTTTGCCGTCGGGTCACCCCGCCTGGCCGTTAGCCAGCACCGTGCCCTGTGGAGCGCGGACTTTCCTCATCTCGCCGCCCAGGTGGGGGCGAGACGCGATCACCCGGCCTGCTTGGGTCTCGCCCCTATTATACCATCCCCGCTCGCCGGTTCGAGGGTGGGCGTGAACAAGAAGATGCCTCCCCCTCAGTCCCCCCTCTAGCCAAGCTAGAGGGGGGATGATCTGCCAAGCGGCGCTCCCCTTCCCCCAGCAAAGCTAGGGGAAGGGGCCGGGGGATAGGGGCGTTCTCGCGCCTGCCCGCCAATCCTTCCGCTCAGCGCGGCGGCTCGATGGCTTCCAGCCCGCCCATGTACGGGCGCAGCACGTCCGGCACGACCACGCTGCCATCCTTCTGCTGGTAGTTCTCCAGCACGGCGATCAGCGTGCGCGTCATGCCCAGGCCGGAGCCGTTGAGGGTATGCACGAAGCGGGGGCGTCCCCCATCCGCCGGGCGGTAGCGCACGTTGGCGCGGCGCGCCTGGAAGTCCTCGGTGTTGCTGCACGAACTAACCTCTAGCCACTCCCCGCAGCCAGGTGCCCACAGTTCCACATCGTATTTCTTGGACGCAGCGAAGCCCAGATCGCCGGTGACCATCTCCACGCGGCGGTACGGAATCCCCAGCAGGCTGCACGCCCGTTCCGCCGCCTCAGTCAGCGACTCCAGTTCGGCGTAGCTCGTCTCCGGCGTGGTGAACTTGTACAGTTCGACCTTCTCGAACTGGTGCACGCGCTTGATGCCGCGCACGTCGCGCCCGGCGCTCATCTTCTCGCGGCGGAAGCAGGGCGTATGCGCGACGAAGTAGAGCGGAAGCTGCACCTCGTCCAGAATCTCGTCGCGGAGCATATTGGTCAGGGCCACTTCCGCCGTCGGCAGCATGTATAGCTCCGACTCGGCGTCGAAGTAGACCACATCGCGGAACTTGGGGAACTGCGCCGAGCCGAACATCGCTTCTTCGCGCACCAGGAACGGCGGGTAGATTTCCGTGTAGCCGTGCTCGGTTGTGTGCAGGTCGAGCAGCCAGCTAATCATCGCCCGGTAGAGACGCGCGCCCATCGCCTTGAGCAGGTAGAAGCGCGTGCCGGACAGCTTGACGCCGCGCTCGAAGTCAATGATGTCCAGCGCCGGGCCAAGCTCCCAATGAGGCAGGAGCGTGAAGTCGAAGGTGCGAGGGGTGCCATGCGCTTCCCAGATGCGGTTCTCGGCGTCGCTCTGCCCGACGGGCACGCTCTCGTGGGGCATGTTGGGAATCCACAGCATGTGCTCGCCAAGCTCCGCTTCGACCTGGCGAATCTCGTCATCGAGCACGGCTACGCGGTCGCCGAACGCCTTCAGCGCCCCGGCCAGGTCGTCGAGCGCCTGCGCGA
>CAYNHD010000635.1:0-1561 GCA_964396775.1 uncultured Thermoflexus sp.
CCCTACAGCGTCTTCGACGAGAAGTGGCGCCATTTCAACCGCGTGTTCATGGTCGTCTACGAGCCAACGCGCGAGATGGAACTGCGCCGGGCGCTCGGCGATTACGTAGACCCGGCGCACGGCTACCGCATGGCGCTGGCCCAGGCGCGCGACGAAGCCACCAAGAACCGCGACGACAAATGGGCCTGGTTCAACATGGGCACGTCTTACACGCTGCTGGGCGAGTACGAGAACGCCGCCTTCGCCTACGACGAGGCGCTGCGCCAGGGCCTGCCGCCGCGTATGTTGTGGTACCAGTTCGGGCTGTACGAAGCCTACTACTACACCGGGCGCTACAACGACGTGCTGGCCCACGCGCAGAACACGGCCCGCTACACGCCCTATGTCGAAGAGTCGTACTACTGGGAGGGCATGGTCTACGCCGCCCAGGGCAACCAGCAGGCGGCGCTGCAGAAATTCGACCAGGTGCTGCGCTTCAACAGGAACTTCTTCCCGGCGCTCGAAGCCAAGAGCCAGGTCGAAGCGGGCACTTTCACGGTGGCGCTGAGTCGTTAGCGCGAACTGCTCTGCTGGTTGCGGCGGAGGGCATGCCAGTGGCTCTCGCGAGCTTCATAGAGAGATGTAGGGGCGGGTTTTGAAACCCGCCCCTACGCGAGGGTGTGCGCAACCCGCCCTGTTCCTGCGCGGTCGCTGACCCGATCGCACGAGATAGCCATGACCGACCGTACTTTCCAGGCCGACACCCAGCGCATGGCGCGCAATACGCTCATCCTGATGATCGCCTTCGGCACGGCTAAGGCGATCAGCCTGGCGCAGACGTTCATCATCGCCAGCGTGTTCGGCGTGGGTGACGAGTGGGATGCCTTCGTGACGGCCAACCGCATCCCGGAGCAGATCGTGCTGCTCATCGGCGGTGGCGCGCTGTCCTACGCCTTCATCCCCATCTTCAGCGGCTTCCTGGCCCGCGACGAGCGGGCGGCGGGCTGGCGTCTGGCCAGCGCGGTGATCAACACCATCTTTGTGCTGACGCTGGCGCTGAGCGTTCTTGGTTTCCTGTTCGCGCCCTGGCTGGTCGAGCACGTCGTCGCGCCCGGCTTCGACGCAGACAAAGTGGCTCAGACGGTGACGCTGATGCGCATTCTGCTGATCAGCACGCTCGTCTTCAGCATCAGCGGCATCTTCCAGGGCATCCTGCACAGCCACAACCATTTCCTGCTGCCCGCGCTGGCCCCGATTCTGTTCGACGTGGGCATTCTCTTCGGCGTGATCTTCCTGATCGGCCCGCTGGGGGTGTACGGTATCGCCTGGGGCGCGGTGCTCGGCTCGCTGATGCACCTGGGCGTGCAGGTGCCCGGCCTGCTGCGCTACCGGATGCGCTGGCTGCCGCGCCTGGGCTGGCGCGATCCGGCGCTGCGCCGCGTGATCACCCTGATGATCCCGCGCGTGGCCGGGTTGGGCGTGGTGACCTTCAACACGCTGGTCTTCAACAACATTGCCTCGCGGATGGGCAGCGGCGCGGTCAGCGCCTTCGACTGGGGCTACCGCCTGATGAACATCCCGG
>CAYNHD010000636.1:0-1539 GCA_964396775.1 uncultured Thermoflexus sp.
CACCGAGCGGGGGTGAGGTAAAGTTGAGAGCCACTCCAGATCACAGACCAATCCTAAAGCCTGTCCGCTCCTGAACCCTTCAGCCGACATGAATCACTTCCAGCGTGTGATCCACGATGGTCACGTCCGGGCGGTTGCGCTCGATCCAGCGTAGCACCTGCTCCAGCTTCGCCTCTCCGTGTGCGGCGGTGGTGCTGACGATGGCCACACCCAGCGCCGCCGACTGCCACGCATCGTGATAGTCCACTTCGGCGGCGGCGATGTCGAACGTCTTGTGCAGCCGCGCGATCAGCGACTTAAGGATACCGCGCTTCTCTTTCAGCGAGGACACGCCCGGCAGGTCGAGGTCAATCGTGGCGGCGACGATGATCATGGCGCGCCCGTCCGCTAGAGCAGGCCGGTCTCCCCGGCAGCCTTGAGCTGCTCGACGACCGCGCGCACCTCTTCGGAGCGGTCGCGGCGGCAGACCAGCAGCACCCCGTCCGTCTCGACGATCACCAGGTCTTCGACGCCGATGGTCACCACGCGCCGATCGCTGTAGACCAGCGTGCCGGAAGTGTCTACGTAGATGTGGTCGCGCCCTGCGCCGCGCGCGGCGTTGCCGTCGGCGTCGTGGTCGAGCACTTCGTAGAGCGTCTGCCAGCTTCCGATGTCACTCCAGCCCATGTCCACCGGAATGACGGCCATGCCCTGCGCGCCCTCCATCACGGCGTAGTCAATGGAGATGCGCGGCATCTGCGGCCATTTCTCGCCGAGCACGCCCTCGTAGTCCGGCTGGCCGATGGCCCCCTGGATGGCTCGCAGCAGCGCGTGCATGCCCGGCTGCTGGCGGGCGTACTCGTCCAGGATACGCCCGGCCCGGAAGATGAACATGCCGCTGTTCCAGCTATACAGCCCGCTCTCCAGAAAGCTGAGCGCGGTCGGCAGGTCGGGCTTCTCGGTGAAGCCGTCGGCGTGGTACGCCTGGAATCCGCCGACCTGGGCCAGCGGCGCGCCCCGCCGGATGTAACCGTAGCCGGTGGATGGGAAGTGGGGCGTGATGCCCAGGGTGACGATCTGCCCGCGCGCGGCGAGTTCGGCGGCGGCAGCAAGCACCTGGCGCAGGCGGGCTTTGTCGGCGATGTGTTGGTCGGCGGTCAGCACGGCGACCAGCGCCTCCGGCGCGCGCCGCTGGATGTGGATGACGCCCAGGCCGACCGCCGGGCCGGTGTTCATGCCGAATGGCTCAGCGACGAAGTTCTCCGGCGGGATGTGTGGCGCGTCGGCGCGCAGCGCGGCGACCTGATCCTGTCCGGTGACGATGAAGATGCGCTCCGGCGGCAGCAGGGGAGCCAGCCGCTCGACAGAGATCTGGAACATGGTGCGGTCTTCGACCAGGGCCAGCATCTGCTTGGGCCGGTCGCGGCGGCTGAGCGGCCACAGGCGCGTCCCACCGCCGCCCGCCATGATCAGGGCGTGCAAAGAGTCCATGATGTTTATCCCACAACGAACCTATTTGAGCGCCGCAACGCACGGCGCAGCAGTCTCAGCTAATCCAGG
>CAYNHD010000637.1:0-1533 GCA_964396775.1 uncultured Thermoflexus sp.
TGGACAGTGTTTCATGTCCCCATTTTACCCATATCCCTAAACTTATCCACTCCCACAACGATAAGTACAGGGAATGAAGGGGGGAGCGTCTGGGTAACGCTCCCCCTGGCAGCTGATCTCGCTACTAGGCGTCGTGCCCTGGCCCGTTGCGGAAGAACTCGTAGTTCCACTTGATGTCTTCGGTCAGGTCTACGATCTCGCCGCCCTGCGCGGCGTAGCGCTTCCCGCCGTGCGGCACGCGCTCCTGGCCGGGGGCCATCTGGTAAGCATCCGGCACTTCTTCTTCCACGAAGATCGCCTCGAACGGGCATTCGCTCGCGCACGCGGCGCAGTCAATACACGAATCGGGGTCAATGTAGTACCAGGGCCAGTCGCTCTCCGGCATCCCGGCGACAACGGCCTCGGACGGGCACACGTCCGCGCAGACACCGTCGCGCAGGCACAGACTGGTAACAACATGGGTCATGCTGATTTCTCCTCTGAGCGGTACAACCCGCAACAACCGTCATGCACCACTATACCGCTCCACACCGTTCTGTCATGTGAAAAAACACAGACAGAACATGTGACGTTAGGCACAGCTTTGCCGCGACAGGCCCCTGCCCCAAACAAAAAGGCCGGGAGCGCCTGCTCTCCCGGCCCGATCTCATCGCCTTAGCCGTGCGTACTACCCGCCCCGCGCGGCCTTGAAACGCTCGGCCACGTCCGGCCAGTTGACGACGTTCCACCACGCCTCGACGTAAGCGGGGCGGTTGTTCTGGTACTTCAGGTAGTAGGCGTGCTCCCACACGTCGAGCACCAGCAGCGGGCGCACGCCCCACTGCGTCAGGTTCTGGTGCTTCTCGGACTGTAGCACCTCCAACTGCCCGGCGACCGGCTCCCACACCAGCAGCGCCCAGCCGCTGCCCTCGACCTGGTTGGCCGCCGCGCTGAAGTGCGCCTTGAACGCGGCGAAGCTGCCGAAGTCCCTGGCGATCTGGGCAGCCAGCTCACCGGACGGCTCGCCGCCGCCGCCGTTGCCCGCCGGGGCCATATTCGGCCAGAAGATCGTGTGCAGCAGGTGGCCCGACCCGTGAAAAGCGGCTTCGCGCGACCAGTGCTTGGTCAGCGCGAAGTCACCGGCGGCGCGCGCTGCTTCCAGCTTCTCCAGCGCCGCGTTCAGCCCATTCACATAGGCCAGATGATGCTTGTCGTGGTGCAGGCGCATGGTCTGCTCGTCAATATGGGGTTCCAGGGCGCTGTAATCGTAAGGCAGCGGGGGCAGTTCGTATTTCTTAGCCATGAGATGTTTCCCTCCATCCATGCGTGAAATGCGGTCAGGCAGGGCGGCGAGCCACGCCCGCACACGCCCCGCAGATGACTGTGGTTTTGCGCCAGCGCGCGCAATCAGAGCAGATTATAGAGAAGCTACGTGGGAGGCGGCCAATAGATTTGTGTATGAATGGCCGCCATACTCATGGGGAGATCAACGGTGGCCGGCGCTAGTGCATGTTGGCGGAAGTCCACCAGTGGCTGTTCGATGGTTTACCCCAC
>CAYNHD010000638.1:0-1526 GCA_964396775.1 uncultured Thermoflexus sp.
CGGGTTCACCATCACCTGTCCCCGGCATGGCGCGCAGTTCGACCTCCGCGACGGGTGCGTGCTAGCCATGCCAGCGGTCCTGCCGGTGCCCTGGTTCCCCGTGCGCGTGGAGGGGGATGCCATCCAGATCGGCCTGGAAGATTGAACACGCCGACTCTGATGAGCGGCGGGTATTTCGCCCTGCCCCGTTCCCAGACAGACCTATGCGCTGCGCTTGTGCTCGAGGTATCAGGCTCGGTTATCATTCGCGCGCTGGGGGGCTAGCCCGTGAGACAGACGCGCTTCCTCGTACTGGTCACCCTGATCCTGCTCCTGGGATTCGCGCTGCGGGTGATCAGCCTGGGCGACGACAGCCTGTGGTCCGATGAGGCGTTCACCGCCTTCTTCGCTGGCGCGCCCGCCGCTGAGTTTGTGTCGCTGCTGCTGACCGACGGCGTCCACGTCCCGCTGTACTTCTCGCTCATGCGCGCCCTGCCCACCGATAACGACCTCCTGCTGCGCTGGCCGTCGGTCTTGCTGGGAGTGGGCGGCATCGCCTTGCTGATCCGGGTGACGCTACACCTCTATGGTGCCCGGCCGTTGGCATTGTGGGCGGGGCTGTTGCTGGCCTGTAACCCATACCATATCTGGCTCTCACGGATGGCGCGCCCCTATGCCCTGTTCTTTGTCACGGCCCTGCTGGCCTCGTACTACTTCCTGATCCTGCTGCGCGGCGAGCGCTCAGCAGCGCACTGGGTAGGTTTTGGCCTGAGCAGTGCCGCCAGCTACATGACCCATTTCTTCGCCGCGGCGCTGCCGCTGGCCCAGTACGCTGTTTTGGGCTTCGCCCTTCAGGGCAACCGGCGAATGCTGCGCCAGTGGCTGCTGGTGCAGATCGTCGCCCTGGCTCCGCTGATCTGGTGGATCTATCGTCTCGTCACCCAGGAAGTCGTCTCGTTCGGCATCGCATGGATCCCCAAACCGACCCTTGCCGACCTGCCGGTCACGCTGGCGAACATGGGTGCTGGCACAGGTAGCTTCCGGCTCCTGCTGCTCCCCGCGCTGATTGCGCTGGTCGTCGGGCTGATGGCAGGCACTCACCGGGCGTGGCGCGCCCGGCGGGTCGCCCTTGCAGACCTGTACTGGTTCTGGCTCGCCACCCTCACCTCGCTGCCCGTTTTCCTGCTGTCACAGGCTCGCCCAATCTATGTTGACCGCTACTTCATAGTCTTCCTGCCGGGGCTGCTCCTGCTGGCCCTGCGCGGCTGGAGCGCCGTGGCCAGGACGAGACCAGGTCCACTGAAGTCCCTCCCTTTTGCAGCACGGCTGGCCGGGAGCCCGAGGGCCGGTGCCCTGGCCGCGATTGTGGTCATCAGCGGAACCGCACAGGTGTTGTGGAGCATCTCGAACGAGGCTAACGAGCGCCAGTCCTGGCACGATGTCAGCGCGTTCGTGGCCGATGAATACCGGCCCGGAGATGGCTTCGTCATGGAGGGGAGTGGATAAGTTTAGGGATATGGGTAAAATGGGGACATGAAACACTGTCC
>CAYNHD010000639.1:0-1523 GCA_964396775.1 uncultured Thermoflexus sp.
CCGTAGGGGCGTATTGCAATACGCCCCTACGGAGGCATTTCGCCAACAGTATCACACGCGAATAGGAGACCTAACCGCACAGCGACTCCCCCTCTCCGTAAAGGAGAGAGGGGGCCGGGGGTGAGGTTTCCGCATGGTCTCTCAGAGCTTCTCAAACGACCTCTCAGAGAAGGAGGTCGCCGCTTCAGCGACGCAGCCCGCCCTCGACCTCAGCCTGGCGCAGCCTGTGCAACTCGAAGGCAGCCCGCGAGAGGAACAGCGTCTGGAACATGCCGTTGGCCCACACGTGCTCCACCACGAAGCCGGCCTTCTGTGCCATGCGCATGGCGCGGCTATTGTCCACACGCATGTCCATGCGCATCGCCTCGCACAGCCCCGACGCAAACAGCGCCTCGGCATAAGCGCCCAGCGCCTCGCTGCCGTAGCCGTTGCCCCACAGGTCGGTCTCGCCGATGATCAGCGCGCATTCCACGCAGCCGGGCCGATCATCGCTGGCGACATAGAACTCACCGATGGGGCGCTCGTTCTCTTCGCGCAGACAGATGATGAAGTGCGTGCTGCACTCGCGCCCGTCCACATACCGCTGGAACCAGTCTTCCATGTCCGCGTCGTCGTACTGCATCCCCGCCAGGTTGCCGCCGGGGTCGGTCACCTGCGGATCGTTCCACCACTTCTTCAGATAGGGCGCGTCATCGCGCGTTGAGGGACGGATCACCAGACGCTCACTCTGGACAAGCTGGGGCACGGGCGGAAGATCGGGCCTGTAATGGTTAGTCGTCATCGTCATCTAGCCTCAGCACAGCCATAAATGCTTCCTGGGGGACTTCGACGTTACCGATCATCTTCAGGCGCTTTTTGCCCTTCTTCTGTTTTTCCAGCAGCTTCTTCTTGCGCGTGACATCGCCTCCATAGCACTTCGCCAACACATCTTTACGCAACGCCTTGACATTGGCCCGGCTGACCACGCGCTTGCCCACCGCCGCCTGGATGGGCACCTCGTACAGTTGGCGCGGGATCAGCCGTTTGAGCTTGGAAACCAGCCTCTGTCCCTTGTTGAACGCCTCGTCCTCGTGCACGATCAAGGCCAGCGCGTCAACCGGCGTCTTGTTCACCAGCACGTCCAGCTTGACCAGCTTCTCGGCGCGGTACTCGTCGAAGTGGTAATCCAGGCTGGCGTAGCCGCGCGTGACCGACTTCAGCCGGTCGTAGAAATCCACGATCAGCTCGGCCAGGGGAATCTTGTAGCGGAGCTGCACACGCTTGGCGTCCAGGTATTCCATGCTCAGGTACTCGCCGCGTTTGCTGGTCACCAGGTCCATGATCGGCCCGATGAACTCCTCCGGCGTGAAGATTTCGATGGTCATCCAGGGTTCGCGGATCTCGGCGATGGTGCTCTCGTCCGGCAGTTCAGACGGGCTGTGAATGGTGAGTATCTCGCCGTTGTGCAGCACGACCTGGTACTCCACGCTGGGCGACGTAGCCACCAGGTCCAGATCATATTCGCGCTCCAGCCGTTCCTGGAT
>CAYNHD010000640.1:0-1518 GCA_964396775.1 uncultured Thermoflexus sp.
GGTAGGGGCGCTGCTCTGCTGCGCCCCCGTAGGGGCGTATTGCCATACGCCCCTACGGGACCTCATCTCGCTGGGTGTCAAGCGAGTCGCTGGCAAGCGTCCCACACACACCCTCTGGCACCGCCATTGCGCCCGTCCCCTCACGTCGTTACAATGCAGCCAGGTAATGCGCTCGCCCCAAAGGAGTTGGCAGTGGCCCCGCAGGATCGCTTTGTCTCCGAGACGACCTTTCGCATCCGCTATGCCGAGACGGACGCGATGGGCATCACCCATCACTCGAACTACATCGTCTTCTTTGAAGAAGCGCGCAGCCACTACTCGCGCGTGCGCGGCGCCGACTATGCCGATTTCGAGCGCAGCGGCCACTGGCTGACCGTCGCCGAAGTCCACGCCCGCTACCTGGCTCCGACCCGCTACGCCCAGCAGGTCACTGCCCGCTGCTGGATCGAAGAACTGCGCAGCCGGGGCATGACCTTTGGCTACGAGATCGTGGACGCAGCGAGCGGTCAGGTCTGCGTGACCGGCTTCTCCCGGCACATCTGCATCAACCACGCCGGCCAGGTGACGCGCATCCCCGAAAGCTGGCTCGTGGCCATGCGCGCCGGCGTGCCCGGCTAGAGCGCCACCTCGTGCCCCATCTCGGTCACGTCGTAACCCGGCTGAGCGGCTACCGCCGCCCGGAACTCGGCGTCGTGCAGCAGCGCCAGCGTGTGCTCGATCATCGGCAGCGCCAGGTACGCGCGCGGGATGACCAGATCGTAACGCTCGTGCGTCACGGGTACGAAGTCTAGTCCGAGAGACATCGCCGCGTTGCGGATGCCCAGCCCGCAGTCCGCGCTGCCAGACGCCACTGCCGCCGCGACGGCCAGGTGCGTATACTCCTCGCGCTCGTAGCCCTCGACCTGCTGGGGCGCGATCCCGCGCCGACTCAACTCGTAATCGAGCAGCACGCGCGTGCCCGCGCCGCGCTGCCGGTTGACGTAGCGGGCGCGCGTCAGGTCGTCGAGCGAGTGAATATCCAACGGATTCCCCGCCGCGACGATCAGCCCTTGCTCGCGGTGCGCGAACGTCACCACCAGCACCGGCAGGTCGCCCAGCGTCCGCCTGATATGCGGCAGGTTGTACTCGCCCGTGTCCGGATCGAGCAGGTGCGTGCCAGAAAGGTGCGCTTCCCCGCGTCGCTGGGCGACCAGCCCGCCCAGGCTGCCCACGTTGGCCGAGGCCAACCGGCAGCCGGGGAAGCGCGCGGCCAGGAATTGCCCCAGCAGGTCGAGCATCGGGTCATGGCTGCCCGCGGCGACGACCGTCCGCTCAATCGCCTCGCGCGAGCGGGTGAGCAGCACCTCGACCTCGCGCCCGGCGTCCACCCCCTCGCTGAAGCGCGGGATGTGCAGCAGCCCGTCGGCGCGCACCAGCGAAGTGATCACCCCCGCGCCGCGCGCCAGCGGCGTGACCAGCGTGCGCTCGCCCACCTGCCCCACCGTCACGCGCACGAAATCATCATCGCCCGTCGGTGAG
>CAYNHD010000641.1:0-1516 GCA_964396775.1 uncultured Thermoflexus sp.
CGCGCCTCGCCGCCCCCTCTCCACGTCGTGGAGAGGGGGCAGGCCGAGCGCAGCGAGGCTGGGGGTGAGGCTGAGCGCTGGCACCCCGCCGCACCGCCAGATGATCCGGTTCTGATGCGCACCAACCGCCAGATATATGGGGTTTTGGCAAAATTGAAGCGCGATCCGAATGGTTCTCAAACCAACCTCGCACCTGCGCGGCTTTCGTCGCGGGTGCGCCTGGAGTAGAATCTCAACTATCCGAAGATCGGCGTCATCCAGATGCGCGGACGTTGGCCGAGTGAGACACCAGTCGCAGCTCTCCGAACTGATCGTTTTGCCGCCGGGGTTTGCCGGGGCCACTGTGCTGCTCGTCGCCGGGCAGACTGGCGAGGCGACCCTGCTGCGGCAGCAGCTTGCCGCCGGAGACTACACCGTGCTCGACGGCGCAACGACCGCGCGTATCCGCCAGGCCCTCTTTGAAGGCGCGGCGGACGTGGCGATTATTGCCGGCCTGCCAGCCGATCAGGCCTGGGCCACCTGTGCGTTGATCAAGCGCGACGAGACCGCCTTCGTGCCGGTTATCCTCATCGGCGCGCTGCCCCCCGGCGTCTACGAGACAGAGGAAGCGGTGCGCTACGGGCCGGATGTCGTGCTGGAGGACTGGCCGCACCCCGCCGACCTGCAACGCACGCTGCACACGCTGCTGCGCATCAAGCGGCAAACCGACAGCCGCCGCCAGCAGTCTGATTCCGACGCCCAGCATTTCGAGCGCATCAAGGCCAGCATCATTGACCGCGTATCGCACGAGCTAAGCACGCCCCTGCTCATCGTCAAGTCCGCGGTCGCGCTGCTGGCCGAGGATGTCTACTCGCGCCCTGAAGGGGACGAGCAGGGCCTGGCGCTGATGGCTACGCAGTCGGTCGCCCGCCTGGAGAACCTGGTCAGCAACATCCGCCAGTTGGCCCGCACCCACCACATTATCTTCAGCCTGGTGCATCTTGAGGAGTCCGCCGACTACGCGCTGCGCCAGCTTGAACGCGCCTGGGCGTCGCAGGGGGACGTGCAGCGCATCACCAAGCGCCTGCCTGCCGACCTGCCGCCAGTGCTCAGCGACAAGTTCGCGCTGGGCCACCTGTTGCAGATTCTGCTGGACAATGCCCTACGCTACAGTCCGAGCGATACCCCTGTCCATCTCTGTGCCGAGCGCGCCGACAACGACGAGATTGTGATTGGCGTGCAGGACTTTGGCGAGGGCATCGCCCCGGAAGAACTGGCGCATATCTTCCTGCCGTTCTATAAGGTGAACAACGCCACTTCTCGCCACCAGCGCGGTGCCGGGACGGGCCTGGCGTTGGCCGGGCTGCTCGCAGCCAGTATGCACACGGCCATAGAGGTGCAGAGCGTTCTCGGCGAAGGCAGCACGTTCTCGTTCCGGCTGCCCGCCGTCCCCCTGGCGGAGCAGGGCGGCCCCGCCGGTTAAGCGCCCGCAGGATGCCGGCCAGGACTTGCGAAGTTTTGGGAACTTCGGAAGTCT
>CAYNHD010000642.1:0-1515 GCA_964396775.1 uncultured Thermoflexus sp.
TCTCTAGCTTGGCTGGAGAGGGGGATTGAGGGGGTGAGGTGTGCGGTGGCGTATTGCAATACGCCCCTGCCGATCATGCCGCAGAGTCCTCGCCCGGCGCGCGCAGGGCCAGCGGCAGCAGCGCCGCCGCCAGCAGCGCCAGCAACGCCCCAAAGGCGAACGGGGCACTCGGCCCCAGCCCGTCCCAGCCGGCGACGCCCTGCCACAGCACCCCGGCGATCAGGCTGGCGGGCAGGGCCATCAACCCGACCGCCGCATCGTAGACGCCGTAGGCCGTGCCAAGCTGCGCGCGCGGCACCAGGTCGGCCACCAGCGCCTTGCTCACCCCGTAGGTCAGCCCGTAGTAGACGCCGTACAGCCCGTATAGCGCCCAGACCTGCCAGGCCGCGTTTGCCGCGGCGAAGCCCGCGTACACCGCCGCGTAGAACATCCAGCCCGCCAGCAGCACGTGCCGCCGCCCCACGCGGTCGGACAGCGCGCCCGCCGGCTCGGAGACGAGCGCGTAGATCACGTTGAAGGTGATCAACATGCCCAGCACGCCAGCGACGCTCAGGCCGAGCTTGTTGGCGCGCAGGATGAGGAAGGCGTCGGAAGAATTGCCCAGGGTGAAGAGGATCATCACCAGCAGAAACAGACGGTAACGCACGTCGAAGCCGCGCAGCGTCAGGCGGACGGGCGCACGCCGCTCGGCGGTGGTCACGTCGCGCGCGCCGACGGCCAGGGCCAGCACTGCCAGCGCCGCCGGGATGATGCTCAGCAACACAATCGTCTGGAAGGTGTCGCGGGCCAGCGTCACCCGCTCGCCCTGGGCGGCCAGCACGACGAGCAGCGCAATGACCAGCCCCAACGCCGCGCCCGCCGTGTCTCCGGCGCGGTGCAGCCCGAAGGCAATGCCGCGCTGCCGGGCGTCCACGGTGGAAGCGACCAGCGCATCACGCGGGGCGGTGCGAATCCCCTTGCCAACGCGGTCGGCGAAGCGCACGGCCAGCACGCCGCTCCAGGCGGTGGCGAAATACAGGAACGGCTTGGCGACCGCCGACAGGCCATAGCCGGTCACCGCCAGCCATTTGCGGCTGCCCAGGCGGTCGGAGAGCCAGCCAGAGACCACCTTGAGCAGGCTGGCCGTCGCGTCGGCGATGCCTTCGATCAGCCCGATCACGTTGGTCTTGACGCCGAGCGACCCCGCCAGAAAAAGCGGCAGCAGGTTGAGCACCATCTCGCTGGAGATGTCGGTCAGGAAGCTGGTGACCGTCACCACCCACACGTTGCGCGGCAGCGCGCGCACGCCTCCGCGCGCGGTCGCGTCGTCCACCGTCACCTTCGATGCAGGCATGGTTCGACCTTCCTTTGCACAGCCATCAACACGAAGCGCCGCCCGCTGACCCCCTCATTCTATTGGCAATGCGCCGCTCAGCCTCACCCCCAGCCTCGCTGTGCTCGGCGTGCCCCCACTCCACGGGGGGGAGAGGGGGGGGCGGGGCGCGTTAGCGCCGAGCCGGGGGGAGGCCAGTGCGT
>CAYNHD010000643.1:0-1505 GCA_964396775.1 uncultured Thermoflexus sp.
CGCGCTGAGCTTGTAGCCCACGCCCCACACCGTCTCGATCTCGGCGGTGCTGCCAGCCAGCTTGGCCCGCAGGTGAGCGATATGCACGTCTACCGTGCGCGTCTGCCCGTAGAAGTCGAAGCCCCACACCAGGTCGAGCAGCTTCTCGCGGCTGAGCACCAACCCCTGATTTTCGACCAGGGCCAGCAGCAGGTCGAACTCTTTGGCGCGCAGGTCTACCAGCCGCCCGCCTACGCGCGTCTCGCGTCGCGCCGGGTCAACCGTCAGGTTGCCGGCACGCAAGGGTGCTTCCCCTTCGCGGGGGCGGCGCGGCTCGGCCCGGCGCAGAATCGCCTTGATGCGCGCGACCAGCTCGCGCGGGTTGAACGGCTTGGTCAGGTAGTCGTCCGCGCCCAGTTCCAGGCCCACGATCTTGTCAATGTCGTCGTCACGGGCGGTCAGCATGAGGATCGGCAGGTCGGACTCGGCGCGCACCCGCTTGCACACTTCCCAGCCGTCCAGCCGGGGCAGCATCAGGTCGAGCACCATCAGCGCCGGGTTGTCCTGTGCGATGCGCTCCAAAGCCGCCAGGCCGTCGCCCGCGCTGATCACGCGGAAGCCGTCCTGCTTGAGATACAGGCTGGCCAGCTCGATGATGTGCGGCTCGTCGTCCACCAGCAGAATCAGGTCGTGAGGCATGGGTGTTCCTCAGACTTCGACTACCAGCGTATCGTAGGCGAACGTGACCGGCAGCCCCTGGTCGCGCAGGCGCGCGGCCAGCCGTTCCAGATCGCCGTGACTCAGGCCAACCAGCTCCTCAATGTGGGTCATGATCACGCGGCGGGCGTTCAGCGCGCGCACCATGTCGAGCGTCTGCGCGAAGGTCGCTTCGGCGCGCAGGACGGGGTGCTCAGCGGGAATGATCCGCGCGCCGCTGAGCGGGTCGAACTCCGGCAGGCCCATCGGCAACACAGCCAGATCTACGCCGCGCACCTCGGCGGGCGGCATCCATCCCAGCAGTTCGTCGGGCGCGATCAGGGCGCGCGTCTCCCTGTCCTCGAACAGGAAAGCGTAGACGTAGTCCTGGGCAACGCGGAAAGGGCGGATGGTCACGCCGTTGCGGGCGACCGTCTCGCCATCGCGCAGCACGATCACCTCCACCACGCCGAGATGCTGCAAGTACATCAGCTGCTCCCACGCGCCCAGCCGGTGATGGAAGTCCTCCGCCACCTGCTGCGGCAGGAAGATCGTGCTGCGACGGTGCTGGGGCGGCCAGCGCAGCCAGTCACCATTCATCGTCTCCCACACGCGCAGCCCGGCCACGTGATCGGGGTGCCAGTGTGAGTACAGGCAGGCCGGGACATGCGCGATTCCGGCGCGGTCAAGCTGGAACTTACTCTCCTCCGGCGTGTCTATCAGCACGTCCGGCCCGTGCACGAAAACGCCTGGCCCGCTTCGGCTATAGGGCACGCCCCTGGCGCGCGCTTCAGTGCCATCTGCCAGCATGAGAAGGGCAGTCTCGCGAG
>CAYNHD010000644.1:0-1505 GCA_964396775.1 uncultured Thermoflexus sp.
GGTGGGGCTAATACCACACACCCCATCACTTGGCCCATCTCAACGATTCTCACCTACCTGTCCGCCCCTGAAGCAAAATCAGGGAGGAGAAAGCGTCGTCAGGCGCTCATGTTGTTGATCAGCGCGGTGGCGAACTCGCTCGTCCTGACCTCGGTCGCCCCGTCCATCTGGCGGGCGAAATCGTAGGTGACGATCTTCTGCTGGATGGTGCGCTCATAGGCGCGCCTGATCAGGTCGGCGGCTTCCCACCAGCCCAGGAACTCCAGCATCATCACCCCGCTGAGCAGCAGCGAGCCGGGGTTGACCCGATCCTGGTCGGTGTACTTGGGGGCGGTGCCGTGCGTCGCCTCGAAGAGCATCACCTGGTCGCCAATGTTGGCCCCCGGCGCGATGCCCACCCCGCCCACCTGCGCCGCCAGCGCGTCCGACAGGTAGTCGCCGTTCAGGTTCGGCGCGACGATCACATCGAATTCCGCCGGGCGCAGCAGCACGTGCTGGAAGATGATGTCGGCGATGCGGTCTTTGATGACGATCTTGCCCTCCGGCTGCACCCCGCCGTACTTGTCCCACAGATCATCTTCGGTGATCGTGTGCTCGCCGAACTCGTCGCGGGCCACCTCATAGCACCAGGTGCGGAACGCGCCCTCGGTGTACTTCATGATGTTGCCCTTGTGCATGATGGTCACGCTCTGCCGCTGGCGCTCGATGGCGTAGCGCAGGGCGAAACGCATCAGGCGCTTGGTGGCGAAAGCGCTGATCGGCTTAACGCCTAGCCCGCTGCCCTCGAAGAACTCGACGCCCATCTCCTCGCGCAAGAAGCGGGCCAGCTTCTCATTCTCCGGCGTCCCGGCCTGGTACTCGATCCCCGCGTAGACATCCTCGGTATTCTCGCGGAAGATGACCATATCCACGTGCTGCGGCTCGCGCATCGGCCCCGGCACGCCCTGGTAGTATCTGACCGGGCGCACGCAGGCGTACAGGTCGAGCACCTGGCGCAGCGTCACGTTCAGGCTGCGGAACCCGCCGCCGACCGGGGTGGTCAGCGGCCCCTTGATCCCAACCAGGAACTCGCGCAGCGCGTCGAAAGTCTCGGCGGGCAGGTAGTCGCCATTGTAGAGCCTGGCGGCCTTCTCGCCCGCGTAAATCTCCATCCAGGCGATCTGCCGCCTGCCGCTGTAAGCCTTCTCAACGGCGGCGTCCCACACCCGCCGCGACGCGGCCATGATGTCGCGGCCAATCCCGTCCCCTTCGATGAAAGCGATGATCGGATGGTCGGGAATGCAGCCCTGCCCGGAAAAACACCTGATCTTCTCCCCCTGCGGAGGAACCACAATGTGCTGGTAGGCCATGCGCTCGGCACTCCTCACTGGTGCGTTTGTCGTCTGCGGCGAGATTGCTGGAAGCGAACCCGGCTGGCGGCCCGTCTACTTCCACTTGACGGTGCAACCGACGGCATCGGTGACGGCGATTTTGGGCGTCTGGCCGGCCAGCACCGCTTCCAGCGC